>NZ_QGSZ01000276.1 GCF_003857055.1 Micromonospora inaquosa
CTCTCCATCCCCCCAGTCAACCCGCCCCACCGCGAGTTAGCGGCGGGATTGGCGGGAGCGGAGGTAGTCGCTGACCACGTACTCGCCCAGGTCGTCGGTGTCCGGGGTGAACATGCGGCCCCGGCTGCGGCGGGCCACCGCGTCGACGAAGCGCCGCAGACCCGGGTCGTCGCCGAGCATGAACAGGTTGAGCGTGGCGCCGTAGCGGCTCAGCCGGTCCACCTCGCGGACCGTCGCCTCGATCGTCTCCGGCAGCGGCGGCCAGTGGAACAGCGCCTCCCCGTCGTCCGGGTCCAGGTGGGCCGTCGGCTCGCCGTCGGTGACCACCAGCACGACCGGCTCGGCGTCCGGATGCCGGCGCAGGTGCCGGCCCGCCAATCGCAGCGCGTGCTGAAGATTGGTGCCCTGTTCCAGGTCCGGCTCCACTGCCGCCAACTCCTGCTGGGTGAGCGTCATCGCCTCCCGGCCGAAGCCCACGATCTGCAGGGCGTCCTGCGGAAAGCGCGTCTCCATCAGGTGTGCCAGCGCCAGCGCCGTCTGCTTCATCGGCCCCCAACGGCCCTGGGAGATCATCGAGTACGACAGGTCGACACAGAGCACCACCGCGGCCGAGGCCCGTCGCTCGGTCTCCACCACCTCGAAGTCGTCCACCGCGAGCTGCACCGGAACCGTCGGACCGGCCCGACTGACCGCCCGGGTCAGCGTCCGAACCACGTCCAACGGTTGCTCATCGCCGTACTGCCAGGGTCTGGACGCGCCGCTGACCTCGCCCGCCGCACCGGCGGAGCGCAGGTCATGCTGGCCGCGCGGCCCGGCGGTCAGGTCGGCGAAGACCCGCCGCAGCGCCGTCCCACCGAGCCGACGTAGCGCCTTCGGGCTCAGCGTGAGCCCTTCCGCGTCCCGACTCACCCAGCCCTGGCGGCGCAGCTCCCGCTCCAGATCGCGCAGCCGACGGACGTCGTCGGCCGCGTCCCGGCCCAGCGTGCGGGCCACCTGGTCGACGTCCACGTCGTCGAGGGTCGCCCCCGGGTGTTCCTGGTCGAGCTGGTCCAGCAGGTCGTCGAGATCCCCAATCTCGCCCAGCGCGCCGGCCGCGTCGGCGTAGTCCAGCGGCTGGTCGCCGCGGACCCGCTCGCCCCGCCCCCAGCGCAGGTCGGGTCGCAGCGCCCGCAGGTTCGCGTCGAGCGCGGACATCTCCCCCGCGAGGCGGTCGCCGAGCGACTGCTGCATGAGGCCGGCCAGCTCGGCGCGCTGCCGCTCCGACAGTGAGTTCATCAGCCGCTCACCCGCCGCCGCCCGGCGGGCCAACGCGTCGATCAACTCGTCGACGGTCTCCGGCTTCTCCGGGAAGAAGTCCCCGTGCCGGCGCATGAACTCGGCGAACGCGTCGGTGGTGTCCTCCGCGCGACCGTGCCGGGCGAGCAGGTCGTTCAGATCACCCATCATCTCCGCGAGCCGCTGCTGGGCGGCCGGGTCGGCGGAGGCACGCACCGCGTCGCGCAGCCCGGCGAAGCGCTGACCGAGCACGTCGTCGCGGAGCTGGTCAAGGATCTGCTGGTACGAGCGGCGGGCGTCGTCGCTGGCCCACTGGTAGCCGGACAGCTCCTCCACCGCCCGCGCGGTCGAGCGGGGCAGATTGTCCAGCACCGCCTCGGCGAACCGCGCGGCGTCATCGTCGCGACCCCGCAGCTCGTCCCGTTCGGCGGCGAGGGCCTGGTCGAGCAGGGCCTGCGCCCTGGTCACCGCGCCGTCCAGGTCACCGCGGCGCAGCGCCTCCCGGCGCAGCCGCCGAGCCCGGGCGGCCAGGTCGTCCAGGCCACCCCGCCCCTGGGGGCCACGGCGCAGCAGGTCGCGCAGCGCCTCGCGCAGGCTGCCACCGGCCAGCACCTCCGTACCGACCGCGTCCACCGCCCCGCGCACGTCGTACGGGGGTGCGAGCGGGTCGGGCCCGCCGTTCCACTGCCCGTAACGGAACCGGTTACCGGCCACCGTCAGCCCCGACCGCCGTAGACGGTGCGCCCCGAGTCGGTGACGTCCTTGCCGAGCCGGCGGGTCAGGTGCAGCCCTTCCAACACGAACTCGACGGCGGCGGCAGCCTCCTCGGAGGTGGGCGCGTCACCCAGGTCGAGCCGGTCCAGGACCTTCGCCAACCCGGGTACGGTGCCGACCTGGCGCAACAGCTCGGTGGCGCTGACCAACTCGCCGGTCTCGATCGCGGCGCCGTCCTCGACCAGGGCGGTGAACCCGGACAGGTCCAGCCCGGCGAGGTGGGCCCGGAATGTCTCGGCGGTCGCGGTACGCAGCAGGTGCGCGAGGATCTCGGTCTCCCGGCCCTCCTCACCGCTCTCGAACTCGACCTTGCCGCGCAGCGTGCTGGTCACCGACACCGCGTCACCGACCCGGGCGACGGCGACCTCGGGGCGCCCGTCCGGGGTGGCAGAGGCGGCGAGGAGGCCGGCGCGGCGCAGCGCGGCACCGGCGACCGTCTCGGCGGCGGCGATGGCGAATCGGGCGGAGACACCGGAACGCGGGTCCACCGACGGCGACTCCCGGACGGCGCGGGCGAAGCGGGCCAGCACCTCCAGCACGTGCTCCGGCACCTCGGCGACCAGGTCGGCCTCCTGACGGATCAGCGCCAGCTCCAACTCCAGGTCGACCGGGTAGTGGGTGCGGATCTCCGCGCCGAACCGGTCCTTGAGCGGGGTGATGATCCGGCCCCGGTTGGTGTAGTCCTCCGGGTTGGCGCTGGCTACCAGGAGCAGATCCAGTGGCAGGCGCAGCTGATAGCCGCGAACCTGGATGTCCCGCTCCTCCAGCACGTTGAGCAGCGCCACCTGGATGCGCTCGGCCAGGTCGGGCAGTTCGTTGACGGCGAAGATGCCCCGGTTGGTGCGCGGCACCAGCCCGAAGTGGATGGTTTCCGGGTCGCCGAGGGTACGACCCTGGGCGATGCGGATCGGGTCGACGTCACCGATCAGGTCGCCGACGCTGGTGTCCGGGGTGGCCAACTTCTCGCCGTACCGCATCGAGCGGTGCAGCCAGCCGATCGGCAGCTCGTCGCCGGCCTCGGCGACCTGGGCGCGCGACGCCGGGGTGAGCGGGTGCATCGGGTGTTCGTTGAGCACCGAGCCGGGCAGAACTGGGGTCCACTCGTCGAGCAACGCGCCCAGCGAGCGGATCAGCCGGGTCTTGCCCTGGCCGCGCTCGCCGAGCAGCACCATGTCGTGCCCGGCGAGCAGCGCGCGCTCGACCTCGGGCAGCACCGTGTCGTCGTAGCCGACGATGCCGGGGAAACGGGTCTCGCCGGAGCGCATCCGGGCGAGGAGGTTGTCGCGGAGTTCCTGCTTGACGGTGCGGTACTGGTGACCGGCCGCCCGTAGCGCGCCGAGCGTGCCGGGCAGGTCGGCCGGTGGAACCGGGATTACCGGGGTAGGCGCAGTCACCCGACCCACGCTAGCTCACATTTCCCGGGGGCAACCCGGGGTCTGTGCGGGGCCGGACGGGAGCACCGGGGAGAGGTCAGCGGTGGTCGGCGACGTACTGCTGCGGGTCCTTGTCGCGGAACGGGAGGTTGCGGCCGTTCTTGTGCTCGCCGTAGAAGGTCAGCCAGCGTTGGCCCAGCTCGGCACGGAGTTCGGTGCTGGCGTGCCGGCGGAAGTCGGGCAGCGCCTCGTCCTCCTCCTCGGCGAGGTGCTCGCTGTTCTCCCGGCGGGCCGTGCCGACCGCCTCCCACCACTGATCCGAGCCGACCGGGTGCAGCTTCGCCTCGGCGATGGCGTCGCGGATCTTGTTGTGGTCGCCGATCGCGTCGGCGGTCTCGTCCTCGCCGTCGTCGCCGTGCTTGACCAGGTGCGGGTAGAGAATCGCCTCCTCCGCCTCGGCGTGGATGTCCAGGTGCAGGGCGAGCGCGTCCCAGATGGCGAGCATCTCCTGCTCGTCGCGGGCGTCGTCGAGGCGGGCGAAGCCACGCCGGAAGGTGGCGTGGTCGTCCAGGATCAGCGCGGTGATGTCGTCCACGGTGCTCACTTTCGGTTTGGGTTGCCGAACGGGTCGAAACTACCCCGATGTCCCGGTTCGCACGCCCGATCCCTGGCACCATGGTTCGGAGTTAGGCTCATGATCGTGACCTATCTCGCCGCGGATGACCGCTACGACACCATGACCTACCGACGCAGCGGACGCAGTGGCCTGCGGCTGCCCGCCGTCTCGCTCGGCCTGTGGCACAACTTCGGCCCGGACCGCCCGTTCGAACGGCAGCGCGACATCGTGCGTCGCGCCTTCGACCTGGGTGTCACCCACTTCGACCTGGCCAACAACTACGGCCCGCCGCCCGGTTCGGCGGAGGAGAACTTCGGTCGGATGCTCGCCACCGACCTGAAGCCGTACCGGGACGAGCTGGTCATCTCCAGCAAGGCCGGGTACCTGATGTGGCCCGGCCCGTACGGCGAGTGGGGCTCGCGCAAGAACCTGATCTCGTCGCTGGACCAGTCGCTGGGCCGGATGGGGCTGGACTACGTCGACATCTTCTACTCGCACCGGTTCGACCCGGACACCCCGCTTGAGGAGACGATGGGGGCGCTCGACGCGATCGTCCGCTCGGGCAAGGCGCTCTACGTCGGCATCTCGAACTACAACTCGGAGCGGACCGCGCGGGCCGCCGCGATCCTGCGCGATCTGGGTACGCCGCTGCTGATCAACCAGCCGTCGTACTCGATGCTCAACCGCTGGACCGAGTCCGACGGCCTGCTCGACACGCTGGAGCAGGTCGGTGCGGGCTGCATCGCGTACAGCCCGTTGGCGCAGGGTCTGCTGACCGACCGTTACCTGGGCGGCATCCCGGCCGACTCCCGGGTCCGCACCAGCGTCTTCCTCAACGAGAGCGATCTCAGTGACGAGAAGATGGCAACGATTCGTGCCCTCGGCGCGGTCGCCGAGCGGCGCGGCCAGTCGCTGGCGCAACTCGCGTTGGCCTGGGCGCTGCGTGACCCGCGGATGACCAGCCTGATCATCGGGGCGAGCAGCGTCGAGCAGTTGGAGACGAACATCGCCGCGCTGGACAACCTCGACTTCACGGCCGACGAGTTGGCCGAGATCGAGCAGCACCTCGGCTGACCACCGCCGGGCTTCGGGCGGGGTCGGGTCACCAGATCCGGCGCCGCCCGGCCCGGTGGTTGCGTACCTCGCACTGCCGTCCCACTGGCGCGTCGGCGCTGCGACGCCGCCGGCTCGCGCCGATCAGCAGCAGCAGGACCAGTACGACGGCGGCACCGGCCAGTACCGGCCACCGGCCGCCGAGGGCGGTCACCGACGCCACCGGCACGCCCGGGTCGGCCGCCGCCGCCACCGCCGATCCGCTGGCCGCCGGCTCACTCGCAGCGGTACGCGACGCGCTCTTCGTCGCGGCGGCCTTCGCCGGGGTGGCGGTGGCCTTGGCCCCCCGGAACACCACATCCGAGCAGGAGTAGTAGGTGTCCGGGGTGTTGGAGTTCTGCCAGATCGTGTAGATCAGGTGTCGGCCGCTGCGGCCCGCCGGCAGCCGGCCCGCCAACTGGTACGCCCCGGCCCGCACCGGCGGGTCGGTCAGCGTGAGAAACGGGCGCGACTCCAGATCCGCCCAGGTCAGCTTCTTGCGCGGGTCGTAGTCCGGCTTGGTGACGTAGAGCCGGAAGGTGCCCCGGTGCTCGATGGTGGTCCGGTACCGGAAGGTGAACTTCGCGCCCGTGGTCAGCTGGGTGCTCGGCCAGTCGGTGCGGGGCAGGTCCAATCCCCGGTACGCGGACAGCCCGCCGTTGCACAGCTCGCCGTCCGGGATCCGTTCCCGGTCTCGCCCGTTGATCGCCGCGACGCGTACGTTGTCCCATTCGCGCACGGCCGCGCCGGCCTCGATCGCCGCCCGGCAGGCGCTGGTGGCCGCGTACCGGCCCTCGGGGCCGCAGGCCGCTGCCCGGCTCACCGGGTCGGTCGGGGCGCCGTGGGCGGCGGCGGGCGTGGCACCCAGGGGCACGGTCGCGGCTGCGACCAGCACCGTGGCGAGGATCCGGCGTACGGGCATGAGGATGACCTCCGCCCACTGGTACGGCTGCCGGGCGGCAAAGGTTCGACGCTCAGCGCGCGGGAATCCCCAGGGTGGGCGTGGCGTTTCGATACTCGGAACCGCTTGCACCGAGGAGGCAGAGATGAAGGTACGTAGCTCGTTGCGTGCACTGAAGCAGAAGCCGGGTTCGGTGGTGGTCCGCCGTCGCGGCCGGGTGGTCGTGGTGAACCGCGCCAACCCGCAGTGGAAGAGCCGCCAGGGCTGATCCAGCCCGAACGGGACAAACAGTCGCCAACGCCCTGACCGGGTCATCCGGTCGGGGCGTTTTCGCGTCGGCTGTCGTTTTCGCGTGGGCTGTCGTGGTCGGCCCCCGGACCACCCTTTACGGACGTTCGCGGCAGGACGGTGGTGGCGTGCGCGATCGACTAGGGTGTTTCGAGAGATCGCCTCGCTGAGGAGGAACCGGTGTTCATCTTGGAGCTGTCCTTCGGCGACGAACCCGACCGGCTCGCCGCCCGGCCCGCGCACCGGGAGCGCCTCCAGGCCCTGCACCGGGAAGGCAAAGTGGTGATGGCCGGGCCGTTCCCCGACGACTCCGGCGCGCTCCTGATCTTCGACGTTGCCGATGCCGAGGCGTTCGCCACGATCGTCGACGAGGACCCCTATTACCGCACCCCCGGGGTGACGATCGCCAGCCAGCGGGAATGGTCACCGATCATTCGCTAGCACCTGCACAGGATCCCGGTCCGATACGTCGGTCGCCTCGGACGCAGCAAACGACGGGCACCGTCAGCAACAGAAAACGCCCCGGCCGGATGATCCCGGCCAGGGCGTTTCTCAAGGGTGGAGCCGAGGGGACTCGAACCCCTGACCCCCACACTGCCAGTGTGGTGCGCTACCAGCTGCGCCACGGCCCCTTGCTGTTGTCCCGGTCGCCCGGGCACTGGGAAACTATACACAGACCGGCTCGCATGGTCATCTCGCGGGGTCCCCCGCCGATCCGGGTCAGTTGAGCGCCACGTCCGGCGGGAAGTGCGCGACGGCGGCCATCATCCCGCCCTGCCGGCGCAGCACCATCGGCCACAGGTCGTCGGGCCGGTCGACGAAGGCGTCCCCGGGCAGCCCGTCCAGCACGAACCAGGACCCGTCGGCGATCTCCTGCTCCAACTGGCCGCTGCCCCAGCCGGAGTAGCCGGCGAAGACCCGGATGCCACCGATGCTCTCCCGCAGCCGCTCCGGGTCGACTGAGAGGTCGATAGTGCCGACCGCCCCGGAAACCTGGTGGAAGCCCTTCAGCCGGCGCATCGGGTGGCGCATCCGGGCGAGGCAGATGGCCGAGTCGGGCTGCACCGGACCGCCCTCGAAGAGCACGGCCGGGTGGCGGGCCAGGTCGCTCCAGTCACCGAGCACCTCGGCCACCGGCACCTCGGTGGCCCGGTTCAGCACCACGCCGAGCGCGCCGCCCGGCTCGTGGGCGACCAGCAGCACCACCGTACGGTCGAAGTTCGGGTCCTTGAGCGCCGGAGTCGCGACCAGCAGCCGCCCGGTCATCGACTCCATCGCTCGTCCGCCGATCGCCTGGCCCTCTCCCTGCATGTCACACACCCGTCAACCGTGAGCCCGCGCCGGTGGCCGGTCATCGACCGGATCCGCCCGGCGCATCGGGTTCAGCCGCGCTGTCAACGCCATGCCTGGCACCATAGCCTGCGTCCTGGGTGCTGGCTAAGGTCTGACCGGCGGGTGATCGGACAGTTAAGACCAGGGACGGATCCACCGACGGCAGGCCTCCTGATGATCGACGGATCCGGAGCACCGACCGCCGAGAAAAGCCCGAAAGGTCCGTCACATCCCGATAGATTCGGCTGATCGGGAGGGCGACCGCGGTTGCTCCTGCCCGCGACACGGAGGCGGGTGGCGATGGCAACTGTCCGGGACACGACGTACGACGTGCTCCGCACCCTCGGTCTGACCACTGTCTTCGGCAACCCCGGCTCCACCGAGGAGCCGTTCCTCCAGGACTTCCCCGCCGACTTCCACTACGTCCACGCGCTGCACGAGGCGACGGCCGTCGCGATGGCCGACGGCTACGCCCAGGCCAGCGGAGTGCCCGCCCACGTCAACCTGCACACCGCCCCGGGCACCGGCAACGGCATGGGCAACCTGGTCACCGCCTGGCACAACAAAACCCCGCTGATCGTCACCGCCGGCCAACAGACGCGGGAGATGCTCCTCCTCGAACCCCGGCTGGCCAACCGCCGACCCACCGAGCTCCCGCAGCCGTACGTGAAGTGGGCCTACGAGCCGGCTCGGGCTCAGGACATCCCTGCGGCGATGGTGCGGGCGTACGCGACAGCGGTGCAGCCACCGGCCGGGCCGGTCTTCCTCTCCCTACCGATGGACGACTGGGCCCAGCCGGCCGACGCGCCGCCCGCGTCGCGAACGGTGGCCACCCGGTTCGCACCGGACCCCGAGCGGTTGGCGGAGTTCGTTCAGGTGTTGGCCGGCAGCCGCAACCCGGCGCTCGTGTACGGGCCGGGGGTGGACCGCTCGGCGAGCTGGGCGACAGCTGTCGCGCTGGCGGAGCGGCTCGCCGCGCCGGTCTGGTCGGCCCCGGCCACCGAGCGGGCCGTGTTCCCCGAAGACCACCCGCACTTCCGCGGCGTGCTGCCGTACGCGATCGGTCCGCTCGCCGAGGCGCTGCGCGGGCACGACACGGTGCTGGTCGTCGGGGCCCCGGTGTTCCGCTACTACCCGTACGTGCCGGGCGGGCACCTGCCCGACGGCGCCCGACTGCTGCACGTCACCGACGACCCGGACGAGGCGGCGCGGGCCCCGGTCGGTGACAGTCTGCTCAGCGACCCGGGGCTGGCCCTGGCCGCGCTCGTCGAACAGGTGCCGCCGAGCGACCGGCCGCCACCCAGGCGACGGGACGCACCGCCACCGCCCGAGGTCGGCACCCCGCTGAGCGCCGACGCCCTGTTCGCCGCGTTGGCCGCACACTGGCCGACCGACGGCGTACTGATCCAGGAGTCACCGTCCAATCTGTCCGCGCTGCGTCGTCAGTTGCGGATCACCCGCCCGGCGTCGTACTTCACGATGGCCAGCGGCGGCCTCGGCTACGGTCTGCCGGCGGCGATCGGCGTCGCCCTTGCCGAGCGGGACACCGGGCGCGGTCGCCCGGTGGTGGCGGTGGTCGGCGACGGCTCGTTCCACTACTCGGTGCAGGCGCTGTGGACGGCCGCGCGCCTGGCACTGCCGGTGGTGGTCGTCGTGCCGGTCAACCAGCAGTACGCGATCCTCAAGGCGTTCGCCGATCTGAAGCACACCCCCGGGGTGCCCGGCCTGGACCTGCCGGGGTTGGACATCATCGCGATCGCGGCCGGCTACGGCTGTGCCACCGAGGTGGTGGAGACCCCCGATCAGCTCGGCGCGGCGCTCGCCGCGGGGCTGCGCGCCGACCGTCCCACGGTGTTGGCGGTGCCGATCAGCACCGACGTGCCCAGCATCCTCTGAACCGGTCCCCGTCAGCGGGGTCCGATCGACAACGGGGCACCGGTGAAGACGTCCAGCACCGGTCGGGCGCCCAGCGGCGCCGCCAGGGTGACGGTGACCGGCTCCAGCTTCAGCAGGGCGATGCATTCGCCGGTGGCCCGGGTGACGCCGCCGCCGACCACCACGACGTCCGGCCGTTCCCACACCAACGGCGTGATTCCGGTGTCGCACGCGCCGACGCCGAGTCGCACGGTCAACCGGGTGTCGTCGACGGAGGCCAGGTTCTGGGCCGCCACCAACCCGTCCGGCAGCGGCGGGGCCGGCGCGGTGGGCTCGGGAACGGGGGTGACCGCCGTGGGCGCGACGGCGAGCCGGACCACCGGGGCGGCCAACTCCTTGACGGTGAACAGCCAGGCCGGGACCTGCGCCACACCGCGGCTCGTGCGGACCGGCACGGTGTCGAACGTGACAGCGGTGACGGTGAGCGGGAGACAGGCGGTCTGCGTGCTGCTGGTGACCCACCCGTCGGGCCCTGGCTCGACGGTGGGGCCGCCGGGGGTGGGCAGTCCGGGCCGCTTCGGCCGTCCCGGGCAGGGCAGCGGGTCACCCTGGTCGAGCTGCCGGTACGCCTCGGCGGCGCTGACCAACGGCAGCGTCAGCCGTCCGTCCGGGAATCGGATCTCGCCGCCGACCCGGGTGGGCGGTATCGCGACGTCCGCCCGGTACCAGCCGGACCGGAAGGCGGCCTCGGTGTCCGGGGTGAAGCCCGGGTCACCGCTGAGCAGGGTCGGCCCCTCCAACGGCACGTACCCCGTGCGCCACTCCGGGCCGGGCCGCCATGCCTCGGCAACCGCAGCGGCCCGCTGGTCGAACGCCTCGGCGTCGCGGGTCAGGCTGGGTGGGGCGTCGGCCGGACCGGCGTCGGTCGCGGCACACCCCGCCGTGAGGAGCAACGGGAGTACGAGCAGCAGGCTCAAACGACGCATGTGCGGTTCGACGCGCCCGCCGACCGGCCGGTTCCCGGCTCAGGCTCAGGTCTCGCCACCCAGATCCGTCTGGTACGCCTCCCAGAGCAGGTGAGTGCCGCGCCCCCGGTGCCGGGCCAACCTCCGCAGCAGGTGCCCAACCCGATACCGCAGCTCGTCGGGGTGCGTCTCGGGCCGTTCGGCGATCTGCTGGACCGCCAGGATCGCGGCGACGATCGTCGCGTGCTCCCGGGTCAACAGCCGTACGCCGTGGTCCAGTCGCGGTGACTGGGTGAGCAACTCCCGGTAGAGGCCGCTGGGGCCTTCGGTGACCCGGACGTGCTCGACGAAGCCCTGGCACACCGGACGCAGCCGAAGGAGAACGTCTTCGCGCCAGCCCGGCTCGGTGCTGGTGACCGCGACGGCCCGGCCGAGGGCGTGCACGTCACCGGCGAGGCCGGCGGGGCGCGGCTCACCGGGTAGGCCGAGGGGAGGTGGATCGGCGGGGAGCCCGGCCGGAGGCGCGACGCGCTGTCGGGCGACGAGTGACGGCTGCTGGATCGGACCGGTGACCATGGCACCTCCCGCGCGGCGCTGCTGCTACCCCATACCGCGATGGTGAGCCTGCTCGGCCCGCCCTGTCCAGGGCCCCGCACCGCCTCATCTGCCCCGTTGGCCCCAGCGAACCCACCAGCCGCACTGGTGCGGCCCCTGGGCGCCGTACAGAACCCGCGGGACGTACACCCGGCTCAGTCGCTCGACGGGCGCTCCGCCAGGCGGCGCAGGTGGTCGGCCACGGCGTGCGCGTCGGTGTCGCGACCGTCGCCCGGTCGACCGTTCGTGATCGCCTCGGCCAACGCCCGCAGCTCTGCCGGCGGCAGGCTGGGCAGCCCCATTCCGCGCAGGGGGATGGTGACCCCCCGCGTACTCCCCCTGTTGGTGGCGAGGATGGCCCGCACCCGCGGTCCGCCGCCCGGACCGTCGTCGTCCGCCTCGCGATACGGCACCGGGCCGGACTCGATCCGGGCGGTGGCGAGGTCGACAGTGCGGGTGCGCAGCGCACCCCGTACCCGCGCCCGACTGTTGTCCAGCCAGGCGGCCGTGCGGAGCACCCGCAACACGAGGTAGAGGCCGAGCAGCACGAAGGGCAGACCGCACAGGCCGATGAAGGGGCTGGGACCGGCCTGGTTGGGGTCGGCGGAGTCCCGTAGCGCCGGCGGCAGGAGCCCCGGGGGCAGGTCGCGAGCCTCCTCATAGGAGGCGAACGCGTCACCCGGGCCGGTCAGCCGGCGCAGCAGCCCGTCGGCGACGAGGGGCAGCGCCACGAACGCCGCGCCGACCGCCGCGAGGAGGACGCCGGCCACCACCGCCACGACGCGCTGACCGGGCGACGCGCCGACCGACAGGCGCAGCTCCTGGTTGGTCACGGGAGGCAGCGTAAGACCCGCTCGACACAACAAAGCGCCCCGGCTGGTGGGCCGGGGCGCTTCGTTCGAGGTGGTGGAGGTGCCGGGAATCGAACCCGGGTCCTTCGCCGGTTTGTCAGGGCTTCTCCGAGCGCAGCTCGCTGTGCCTCTACTCGGCCCCACCGCTCACGCGAGCAAGTTGGTGTGACGGGCCCAGTCGCTGATTAATCTCGCCGCACGGACCCCGCGACCGGGTCCGATTGGCCAGCCTCCTAGCTGATGCCGGCTACTGGGACGAAGGCGTTCCCAGGCCGACAGACTTAGCTACTCGCCTCAGGCGGCGAGAGCGAAGTCAGCGCGATTGTTCTTGGCGCTTATAAGTTTCCGACGACCGATTCTCGAGACGACGTCGGCTTCCTCGGCTCGCTTCCCCTGTCGCTGCGTACGAAGTCGAAACCAGTCACCCCCTCGACAGGCCGCCGATGTGGCGGCACTGACAAGACTAACGCCTGGCGCAACAGCTTTCATCCCGAGCCCCGGGCCGACGTGCCGACCCGGACAAACAGGATGAACTAGTCGTCCATTCCCTTGCCTCGACGACCCGACACCCGGGCGATCTCCCGGTCCGCGTCGCGCTTGGCGAGGTCCTGACGCTTGTCGTACGACTTCTTGCCCTTGGCCAGGGCGATCTCGACCTTGGCCCAGCCGTCCGAGAAGTAGACCTGCAACGGGACGATGGTCAAACCGCCCTCCCGGGTCTTGCCGACGAGCTTGTCGATCTCGCCCCGGTTGAGCAGCAGCTTGCGGGTACGCCGGGGCTCATGGTTGGTCCAGGTGCCCTGCGTGTACTCCGGAATGTGCATCGCGTGCAGATACAACTCGCCGTCACGTTCCTGCGCGAACGCGTCGACCAGCGACGCCCGCCCAGCCCGCAGCGACTTGACCTCGGTGCCGGTCAGCGCCATGCCCGCCTCGTACGTGTCGAGGATCGCGTAGTCGTGGCGCGCCTTCTTGTTGGAGGCGACCACCTTGCGCCCCTTTTCCCGTGGCATCGGTGCCACCCCCTCTCCTTCGTCAACAGCCGGTTCACCCCGGCCGGACAACCGATCATGCTACCCGAATAAGAAGGACCCTCCCGCGCCGTTTATTTCCGGCTGCGGGAGGGTCCTCGAAAGACGACGGGACGACCCGTACGGTGCCTAGACCCGCAGGTAGAAACGCAGCGTGATCCAGGCGGTGCCCGCGCTGACCAGACCACCGACGCCAGCCATCAACGGGAAGATGAACAGGATGTCGCCCCAGCTGATCGGCGAGAGCAGACCCTGCAACGCGCTCAACGACCCGTCGAAGAGCAGATACTTCGCCGCGACCAGGGCCACCAGACCGAGCAGCGAACCGATCAGGCCGGCCACCACGGCCTCCAGCACGAACGGCGCCTGGATGAACCAGTTGGACGCGCCGACCAGCTTCATGACCGCCACCTCGCGCCGCTTGCTGTACGCGGCCACCTGAATGGTGTTCGCGACCAGCAGCAGGGCGGCGATCGCCATCACGATGGCGGCAGCCAGGGCGATGTTCTGGATCGAGGTGAGGATGTTGAAGATCTTGTCGAGCAGTCGACTCTGGTCGATGATCTCCTCGACGCCCGCCGTGTCCTTGTACTGGTCGTAGACGTCCTTGTACTGCTCCGGGTTGTTCAGCTTGAGTCGGAACGCCTCGGGCAGTTGGTCAGGCTTGACCGCGTTCACCAGGTCCGGCGCGTCCTGGTACATCTCCTTGAAGCGCTTGTACGCCTCGTCCTTGTTGACGTAGAGGACGTCCTTGACCAGGGGGTCGCTGTCGAGCTTGGTCTGCAGGTCGGTGCGCTCCTGCTCGGTCACCTCCTGGGTCAAGAAGATCGAGACTTCGATGTTCTTGTAGTAGAGGTCCTTCATGTCGTCGACCTGGCGGTACATGAGACCGCTGGCGCCGAGCATGGTCAGCGAGACCGCCATCGTGATGATCATCGCGATGGACATGGTCACGTTGCGCCACAGTCCGACCAGTACCTCGGACAGGACGTATTTCACGCGCATCGGGATTTCCTCCGGGTCTCCGGCATGAGGTGTTCGTCGTCAGGCTGCGCAGGGGTGGAGCGCCGGCTCACCCGTAAACGCCGCGGGCCTGGTCACGCACGATGCGACCGCTCTCAATCTCAACGACGCGGCGGCGCATCTGGTTCACGATGTTGGAGTCGTGGGTGACCATCACGACGGTCGTGCCGGTGCGATTGATCCGGTCCAGCAGACGCATGATCTCGATCGAGGTGTCCGGGTCCAGGTTTCCGGTGGGCTCGTCCGCCAGCAGGATCAGCGGACGGTTCACGAACGCCCGGGCGACGGCGACCCGCTGCTGCTCACCACCGGAGAGCTCGTGCGGGTAGCGGTGCTCCTTGCCACCGAGCCCGACCAGCTCCAGCACCTCCGGCACGACCCGGCGGGCAACCGCCTTCGTCTTGCCGATCACCTCGAGGGCGAACGCCACATTCTCGTAGGCGGTGCGGTTCGGCAGCAGCCGGAAGTCCTGGAAGACACAGCCGATCGAACGCCGGAAGTGGGGTCGCTTCCAGGAGCGCATCGACGTGACGTCCTTGCCGTTGACGACGACGCGGCCCTTGTTGGGGGCCACCTCGTGCAGCAGCATCTTGATGATCGTGGACTTGCCGGAGCCGGATGGACCGATGAAGAAGACGAACTCGCCCTTCTCGATCGAGACGGACACGTTGTCGAGCGAAGGCCGGGACGCCTTCGGGTACGTCTTCGTCACTTGCTCAAGCTGAATCACGGGTGGTGAGTCTACGCGGTGTAACAACTGAGCCAAGCCCCACGCCCCGCCGATCCGGCACGAGTCGTCGAATCAGGCTCCTACCTGGAGATCGATGACGCGCTCCGCCCGCGCGCCGTCACGCACCGTCGCCAGCGAGCTGCCGCTGCTTGCGCCAGCGGATGCCCGCCTCGATGAAACCGTCCAATTCGCCATCGAAGACCGCGCTCGGATTGCCGGTCTCCTGCTCGGTACGGAGATCCTTCACCATCTGATACGGGTGCAGGACGTAGGAGCGCATCTGATCGCCCCACGAGCCCGCCGCGTTCTCCTTGAGCCCTTCGAGCTTGGCCTGCTCCTCCTGGCGCTTGCGCTCCAGCAGCCGTGCCTGCAACACCCGCAGCGCGGAGGCCTTGTTCTGCAGCTGGGACTTCTCGTTCTGGCAGGTCACCACGATGCCGGTCGGGATGTGCGTCAGCCGCACCGCCGAGTCGGTGGTGTTGACGCTCTGCCCACCAGGGCCGGAGGAGCGGTAGACGTCGACGCGTACCTCGTTCTCCGGGATGTCGATGTGGTCGGTCTGCTCGGTGACCGGAAGGACCTCGACGCCAGCGAAGCTGGTCTGCCGACGCCCCTGGTTGTCGAACGGGCTGATCCGCACCAACCGGTGCGTGCCCGACTCGACACTGAGCGTGCCGTACGCGTACGGCACCTTGACCGCGAAGGTGGCCGACTTTAGGCCCGCCTCCTCGGCGTACGAGGTCTCGTAGACCTCGGTCGGGTAGCCGTGCCGCTCCGCCCAGCGCAGGTACATCCGCAGCAGCATCTCGGCGAAGTCCGCGGCGTCCACGCCACCGGCACCGGCCCGGATGGCGACCAGCGCCTCCCGGGAGTCGTACTCGCCGGAGAGCAGGGTGCGGACCTCCATCTCCTGGATGGCCTTGGTCAGCCCGGTGATCTCCGACTCGACCTCGGTCAACACGCCCGGGTCGGCTTCGGCCTCGGCCAGCTCCAGCAGCACCTGGGCATCGTCGAGGCCGGAACGCAGGCTGCCCAGCTTGCTGATCTCGCCGTTGACGTACGACAGCTGCGAGGTCACCTGCTGAGCCTTGGCCTGGTCGTCCCACAGGTCGGGGGCAGAGGCCTCCTGCTCAAGGCGGGCCTTGTCCTCGTGGAGCCGGTCGAGGTTGAGGACGGCCTCGATGTTTCGCAGGGTCGCGTCGAGTTCCTTGAGCTGTTCGGCGTAATCGGCAGCGGTCACGACAGACAAGCGTACTGCGCGTGCGACGAGTGAGCTTGCGAGCCCCGCGGACCCGCGCCAAATCGGCCCCCCGACCTCGGGCGCGAAGCAACTCGTTGCCTGTGCGCGAACCCGCTGATCGTCACCCGACGGGGGCGGACTTCAGCCACGACAGGGCAGCCCGGTGGTACGCGACGGCGAACTCCAGCGCGCTCGCGTCGTACGTCTCGCCGTCCCGTTTGGCGTTCTTCACCTGCTCCCGGACCTGGGCGAGGGCCTCGGTGTGGTATTCGTTGGCCGAGGCGTACAGGCCCTTGAGCTGGCTGGCGGAGTGCAGGTTGCCGAAGGCCATCCGGAGCGCGATCGGGTTGCGGATCGTGTCCCGCCCCGGGTTCTCCGCGAGCCAGCGGGAAAACGTCCGTTTTCCGCTGGCGGTGAGTGCGTACGGCTGGCTCATCCGCGGACCCGGCTTGCCGAGCCGCACAAACCCCCGCTCGGCCAGCACCGGCAACTCGCGGTACACCTGACTGCGGGTCATCGACCAGTACGGCGCCAGACGGCGCTCAGCGGCGGCCATCAACTGACCGCCTGTCATCGGGCCCTCGTGGAGGAGGCCGAGCAGGGCCGCCGCCGTAGGGTTGACTCCAGAATCCGCCATGCCCACTACGCTGCCACTTTGCGAACCCGGCGTCCAGGATTTGCCGGTTTGCCACCCAACAGGACTTCCTAAGTGCACTGTCGGCGACAGACTGTCCGTTGAGGACTATCGATGGGTTGCGACTCCGGGCGACCGCCGGCGGCGCCACGCGCGCCGCCGGCAGGTCGTCGCGGGTCAGCCCATGTGGGGGTACGTGTGGTCGGTCGGCGGCACGAAGGTCTCCTTGATCGTCCGCGGGGAGACCCAGCGGACCAGGTTGAGCCAGGAGCCGGCCTTGTCGTTGGTGCCACTGGCGCGCGCGCCACCGAAGGGCTGCTGCCCGACCACCGCGCCGGTCGGCTTGTCGTTGATGTAGAAGTTGCCCGCCGCGTACCGCATCCGCTCGCCGACCGACTCGACGACCCGACGGTCGGTGGCGAACACCGAGCCGGTCAGCGCGTACGGAGCGATCGACTCCGCCTGCGCGACCACCTCGTCGAAACGGGCGTCGTCGAACACGTGCACGCCCAGGATCGGCCCGAAGTACTCGGTGGTGAAGGTCTCGTGGGCGGCGTCGCCGCACTCGAAGAGCGTCGGCCGCACGAAGTAGCCGACCGAGTCGTCGGCGGTGCCACCGGCCAACACCCGGCAACTGTCGTCCCCGGCGATCAACTCCAGCGCGGCGGTGTGCCGGGCGAACGCCTTGTCGTCGATCACGGCACCGCCGAAGTTGCTGAAGTCGGCCACGTCACCGTAGGTCAGCGACTCGGCGGTGGCGGCGAGCCGGTCACGCAGCCCACCCTCCCAGATCGAACGCGGCACGTAGGCCCGCGAGGCCGCCGAGCACTTCTGGCCCTGGTACTCGTACGCGCCGCGGATCAGCGCGGTGTGCAGAGCGTCCACGTCGGCGCTGCTGTGCGCGACGACGAAGTCCTTGCCGCCGGTCTCGCCGACCAGGCGCGGGTAACCCCGGTAACGGGCGATGTTGTCGCCCACGGTCCGCCACAACTGCTGGAAGACCTTCGTCGAGCCGGTGAAGTGGATGCCGGCCAGATCCGGGTCGGCGAGTACGACGTCGGAGACCTCCTCGCCCCGGCCGGTGACCATGTTGATCACGCCGGGCGGCAGGCCGGCGGCCTCGAACAGCCGCATGGTGAAGTGCGCGGCGAACTGCTGGGTTGGGCCCGGCTTCCACACGACCGTGTTACCCAGCAGGGCCGGCGCGGACGGCAGGTTGCCGGCGATGGCGGTGAAGTTGAACGGGGTGACCGCGTAGACGAAGCCCTCCAGCGGGCGGTGGTCGAAGCGGTTCCAGACGCCGGGCGAGGACGCCGGCTGCTCTTCCAGCAGGCGGCGGGCGAAGTGCACGTTGAACCGCAGGAAGTCGATGAACTCGCACGCCGCGTCGATCTCCGCCTGGATCGCGGTCTTCGACTGGCCGAGCATCGTCGCGGCGTTGAGAGTGTCGCGCCACGGGCCGGCGAGCAGCTCGGCGGCGCGCAGGAAGATCGCGGCGCGCTCCTCGAAGGGCAGCGCCCGCCACATCGGCGCGGCATCCTTGGCCGCCTTGACGGCGGCGCGAGCGTCATCGTGGGTGGCGTGCGCGGTCACCCCCAGCACGTGGGCGTGCTTGTGCGGCTGCACCACGTTGATCGGGTCACCGGCGGCCATCCGCTGCTCACCGCCGATGGTCATCGGCAGGTCGATGCGCTCGGCGGCGAGCTCGGTCAGCCGCCGCTGGAGCCGGTCCCGGTCGGGGCTGCCCGGCTCGTAGTTGCGAACCGGCTCGTTGCGCGGCTCGGGAACGGAGAACACGGCATCCATCAAGGCTCCTGGCGATCTCGACAGCAGTGGCGAAACCGGACCCGCAGGCACCGACCGGACGGTCGGACACCGGACGCCGCACGGGAGGCCGAGCAGCGGCGGGACCTCCCGTGATTCTCCCACGACGGGCCGCGCCACCCACCTCGGCCACCGCCCTGCGCCAAGGACCGCTCCACCCCTCCTCCCCTTACCGACCGGTCTCGATCCGTCCCCGCTGTCCAGCGCCGACAGGCAGCCCAGCGGGCCCGCGTACCCTGAATGGTCGGTGACCTGCCGCCTCGAAGGGGAGACGATGACCAAGCTGCCCGGCCGCCCCCCGGCCGCTGAGTCGGACGAGCCGGCGGTCGACGCGGACAGCGCCGGCAGTCGGCCACTGCCCGCGCCCGGCGCCACCGTGCTCGCGCTGCTGGCGCTCGGATGGCTGGCCGCCATGCTCTGGTCCACCCGGGAGGCCATCACCTCGGCGGCGGCCGGAGTCACCGCGATCAGCCTCTCCGCGTTCGCCCTGCCCGGCGTGATCTCGGCCGCGCTGGTGGCCGGGGCCGCCGTCGCGCTTGCCGCTGGCAACCTGCTGGCCCGCCGGTACGGCGACTGGGCCACCCTGCGCTTCGCCGGGGCGATCGGCGGCGGAACGCTGGTCGGGCTCGCTGCCGCAGTGGCCATCAACCTCACCTACTTCGACACGTCCACCACCAACGTGATCGCCGGCACCACGGCCGCCGCGGCGATCATCGGCGGCGCGCTGGCCGCTGCGCGGACCGCCCCGGCGATCGGCGCGGTCGTCACCGCCGCGCTGGGCACCCTGATCTTCGTAGTCGCGTTCAGCCGCGCCCGGGACCCGCTGTTCGACCTCTTCGGCGGCGACGACAGCCAAGAATCGTTGGTCAACGCGGCCAAGTGGGTGTCCCGCACCGAATCGCTCGTCGCCGGGCTGCTGGCCGGGCTCCTGGCCTTCGGCTACCTGACCTGGGCGCGGCGTCGAGCCGTCCGCCGCGATCCCGAGGCCCCGGCGCTGCGCTGGCCGGCATACCTTCTCGCCGGCGCCGGGCCCGGGCTCCTCCTCCTGCTCGCCGAGGTGATCATCCGGGTCGGCGGCCGGTCGCTGCTCGACCTCGCCAGCGCGCTCAGTGAGGCGGACGCGGTGGCGCAGACCTCGCTGGGCACCTCCCGGGTGGACAACGGCATCTGGGTGCTCTTCGTGGGGGCGCTGACCGCGCTCATCGCGTTCGGCCGCACGCTCAGCCCCGCCCACAGCGACGACGAACCAGCCGACAGCCCGAGCCCCGTCGCGGACCAGGTCGATCCGGAGGACGACAAGCCCGGCTACGCCAAGGCGTTCGACACCGACCCGGCCGAGACATCCGACGACGCTCAGACGTTCAACGCCGATCCGGCGAAGGCAGACCCGGCTCGCTGACGCCGGACCTGGACCGGTTGTCCGACTCCGGGCCAGGCCGTTGTCCGGCTCCGGGCCGGGGCCGGGTGTCCGGCTCAGTCGGCGGCGCGTAGCAGCTGGTCCAGCTCCGTCACGTCGTACCACTCCAGCTCGTGGTCCTCGGCGCCGTCAACAGTGAACTGGGCGTCGGGATCACCAGCCGCCGCCTCGGCCACCACGTCGGCTGCCGCGCCGATTTCCTCGACCGCGTCCGCGCCATCCACGTGGATGGCCGCCACCGCGCCCACCGGCACGGCACCGGTCAACGCCACCGTGCTGGAGCCCAGCTCACCGTCGCCGCGCCCGATCGCACCGGACGGCAGGTCAACGGAGACGACGACGCGACGGCGGGGAGCGGTCGGGTCGGCCCGCAGCAGGTGCAGGGCGTCCTGGGCAGCCCGGGTGAACGCGACGTACTCCAGCTCTTCCTCGTCGCCCTCGGCGTACCACTCGCGAAGCGCCGGGGTCACCGCGTGCGCCTGCTCGGCGGCCAGCCCCTCCTCACGCAGCCGGGCCAGCATCGGTACGGTCGCCGGCACGTACACCCGGACAAGTTCGTCGGTCACCGGTCGTCTCCCCGCGTCGTCCTCCACCGGCGTCCGCCGGCACGGGCGCAGATCATGCCGCACGCCGTGACCGTCATACACCCCGCCTCCGGCCGGAGGAAGCTCCCCGCCGGTGTGTCCCGCACCGTCGACCCGCCGCCGACCCGGGCCGGTGCTGGGCGGCCGGAGCTGTCGGTGGCAAACTGAGCCAAACGACATCAACCCCGGGAGTTACCTGTGGAGCCAAGGTTCCTGCTGCTCTCCGACGTGGCTGCCGAGCTCAACGTGTCGGATTCGCAGGTCTACCACATGGTGCGCAGCGGCGAACTGCCGGCGATCAAGATCGGCGGGCGTGGCCAGTGGCGGGTCGAGCGCACTCGCCTGGAGGAGTACATAGCCCGCAAATATGACGAAACCGCAGACTGGGTGCAGAGCAACCCGCTGATCGACCGCGACCCCGAGTAGCCC
>NZ_QGSZ01000246.1 GCF_003857055.1 Micromonospora inaquosa
GTAGGGTGGGGCGGGTGGAATCGTTTGGGGTGCTGGCTGAGCGGGTTGTCGAAGCGCTGTTGGAGTCGCGGCCGGGGGTTGCCACCGCGGCCGGGGATCACCGGTTCGACGACCGGCTGCCGGACCTGTCCGCCGACGCGCTGACCGCCGACCGGGCGATGCTCTCCGACGCGGCCAACGCGCTCTCCGAACTGGACCCGGACTCGCTCGACGTCGACGAGCAGGTCGACCACGCGCTGCTCAGCTCATTCGTGGATCGGGAGCTGTTCGAGCTGACCGAGATCAGGTCGCACGAGTGGGATCCGTTGTCGCACAACCCCGGCCCGCTGCTGCACCCGTTGCTGGCCCGCCCGTACGCCCCCGCGGAGGTGCGGCTGACCCAGCTGGCCGGCCGGCTCGCCGCCGTACCGGACGCCCTGGCCACCGCCCGCGCGACGTTGCGGGACATGCCGCGGATCCACGCGGAGACGGCGGTCGGGCAGTTCACCGGCACTGCCGCGCTGATCCGCGACGAGCTGCCGGCGCTGCTCGCCCAGGCGCCGAGTCAGCTTGACCGGGTCGAGCCGGCGGCCACCGCCGCGATCGCCGCGCTGGACGAGTTCGTCGCCTGGCTGCGCGTCGGCCTGGCCGCCGACGCCGGCCCCGGCCGTGACCCGCGACTGGGCCGGCGCCGCTGGGAGGCCCGGCTCTGGCACACCCTCGACACCGAGTTGGGCGCCGCCGAGATTCAGCGGCGCGCCTGGGCCAACCTGGACCGGGTCACCGAGGAGATCCGTGAGGCGGCGGTCGAGCTGGTCGGCGGCCAGGCCGACGACGCGTCAGTACGTCGGGCGCTGGACCTGCTCGCCGCCGAGCACCCGAACGACGCGACGATCGTCGAACTGGCCGCGGTGACCCTGGACGAGGCGACCGACTTCGTCCGCGCACACGACCTGGTCACCCTTGTCGACGACCGGTGCGTGATCCAGGAGATGCCGGAGTTCGCCCGGGGGGTCGCGGTGGCGTACTGCGACGCGCCCGGCCCGCTGGAGACCGCCGTCCTGCCGACCTTCTACTGCATCGCGCCCACCCCGTCGGACTGGTCGGCACGGCGGGTCGAGTCGTTCTACCGCGAATACAACGACCACATGATCCGCAACCTGACGGTGCACGAGGCGATGCCCGGGCACTTCCTCCAGCTCGCTCACGCCCGCCGCTACGTCGGTGGCACGCGGGTCCGTGCGCTGGCCGAGTCCGGCCCGTTCATCGAGGGCTGGGCGGTCTACGCGGAGGAAGTGATGACGGGGCTCGGCTTCGGCGGCCTGCCGGTGCGGTTGCAGCAGCTCAAGATGCAACTACGGATGACCATCAACGCGCTGCTCGACCAGTTGGTGCACGCCGAGGAGCTGCCCGAGGCCGAGGCGATGGCGTTGATGACCGGGCGTGGCTTCCAGGAGGAGGGCGAGGCTGCCGGCAAGTGGCGGCGCGCGCAACTCACCTCCACCCAGCTCTCCACCTACTTCGTCGGCTACAGCGAGGTGGCCGACATCGCCGCCGTCCGCCCGGACGGGGTGTCGGTCCGCGACTGGCACGACGCGATGCTCGCTCACGACTGCCCGCCCCCGCGCCACCTGCGCACCCTGCTCGGTCTCTGAGAAACGCCGGGCGCGCGGGGCGCAGCGCCGCGCGGCGGGTCACCGTCGCGTCGATCGGCCAGCGCGAGATGGAGTACGCGGGCGGCAGTTGCGCCGCCAGCGCATCCAGGCCGAACCACTGAGCCCCGGTCGGCTCCCGCCCGTCGGCCGGCGGGTCGGTCAGGAGCCGCCGGGGCGGCGGTCGACGACGCCGGCGCCGGCGGGCGGGTCGAACGCGCCCTCGTCGACAGTCGCTGAGTAGTTGTTCAGTGCCAACTCCGCCGGTTTGCCGTCGACCGGGCCGGTGAAGCTGCCGAGCACGCCTTCGGTGGTCACGCAGGCGGTGAAGTCCCCCGACGAGCTCTCCACCGCCACGCAGGCGGCGTGGTGCCCGGCGACGGTCGTGTCACTCTGCTTGATGACCGCCTGCGGGTCGAGCGCGGCGGCGGTGAGCAGCCCGACCACCACCGGCGGCGTGACGAGGCCCTGCCGGTTGGCCTCGCTGAACAGCGTCACTGTGGGCTTGCTGCCCGGGGTGGGCGGGACGGTCAGCGTGCACTCCGGGCGGGCGCCGGCTGTGGTGCACCGGGTGATGGCTTCCGGGGTGACGGTGAGTTGTCCGCCGGGGTAGGTGTACGTGGATCGCGTCGGGTCCTGGGCCTGCACGATCGCGGCGCGCTGGCCGCCGGGCAGTTGGTACTCGGCCGAGTAGGTCAACTCCAGTGCTCGGTCGAGCCGGGCGGCGAGGTCGTTGACGAGTTCGGAGCGGCCCATGGCGACTCCGGCGTCCTCGAATGTCTGACAGCCGGTGACCGTGAGCGACGCGATGACCGACACGGCGAGCATGCGGAGGGTGGTCGAGGCGGCGGGCATGGCGACCAGCCTGGTGGATTTGGTCCGCGCAGCGCAAACCCGTTGCCGGTTGACGCCCGGAAATCCGGGAATGTCCGTCAGCGCGGGGCGGCCCGGGTGCGCGGGCGACGCCGTGCCCGTTCGCGCCGCCCGATACGCTGCGTTCAACACCTGCCTCAGCCGCACCGTCGCGGCCCACCCACGGACCGGATCACAACAACGAGGAGCGACTTAGTGGCAACCATCGAGGGAATCGTCGCCCGGGAGATTCTCGACTCGCGGGGCAACCCGACTGTCGAGGTCGAGGTCGGTCTGGACGACGGCACGGTAGCCCGCGCCGCCGTGCCGTCCGGCGCCTCCACCGGCGCCTTCGAGGCGATCGAGCTGCGCGACGGTGACGCCGACCGCTACCAGGGCAAGGGCGTGGAGAAGGCGGTCTCCAACGTCGAAGACAAGATCGTCGACCAGATCATCGGGTACGAGGCCAGCGAGCAGCGGCTGATCGACCAGAAGATGCTCGACATCGACGGCACCGACAGCAAGTCGGAGCTGGGCGCGAACGCCATCCTCGGGGTCTCCCTGGCGGTGGCGAAGGCCGCTGCCGGCAGCGCCGAGCTGAGCCTCTTCCGCTACCTGGGCGGCCCGAACGCGCACCTCCTGCCCGTGCCGATGATGAACATCCTCAACGGTGGCGCGCACGCCGACTCGAACGTCGACATCCAGGAGTTCATGATCGCGCCGATCGGCGCGCCCACGTTCCGTGAGGCTCTGCGCTCGGGCGCGGAGGTCTACCACGCGCTGAAGTCGGTGCTGAAGAAGAAGGGCCTGTCGACCGGGCTCGGCGACGAGGGTGGCTTCGCGCCGAACCTGCCGACGAACGCGGCGGCCCTGGACCTGATCGCCGAGGCGGTCGAGAAGGCCGGTTACCGGCTCGGCACCGACATCGTGTTCGCGCTCGACGTGGCGGCCACGGAGTTCTTCGACAACGGTACCTACACGTTCGAGGGTGCCGCGAAGTCCGCCGAGGAGATGAGCACCTACTACACGAAGCTGGCCGACGAGTACCCGATCGTGTCGATCGAGGACCCGCTGGCGGAGGACGACTGGAGCGGCTGGCAGACGCTGACCGCCTCGATCGGCGACCGGGTGCAGATCGTCGGTGACGACCTGTTCGTGACCAACCCGCAGCGCATCGCCCGCGGCATCGCGGAGAAGTCGGCGAACGCGGTCCTCGTCAAGGTCAACCAGATCGGCTCGTTGACCGAGACCCTGGACGCGGTGGACCTGGCCCACCGGGCTGGCTTCAAGTGCATGATGAGCCACCGCTCCGGCGAGACCGAGGACACCACCATCGCCGACCTGGCGGTGGCCACCGGCTGTGGCCAGATCAAGACCGGTGCCCCGGCCCGTTCGGACCGCGTCGCCAAGTACAACCAGCTGCTCCGGATCGAGGAGGAGCTGGCCGACGCGGCGCGCTACGCCGGCGCTGGCGCGTTCCCGCGCTACCGTTCGGCCTGACACGCGCGAAGCCTCGGGGGAGGGGTGTGACGATGCAGCAGCGCCGCACACCGGGTGGTCAGCGTCCCGCCCGTCGGCCGGGTCAGTCCGGTCGGCCGGGCGGCGGGCGCGCCAACCGGGGATCGGTCCGGGAAGCCGGCGTACGCGCCGAGCCGCGCGCCGCCGGTCGCGCGCCGGGTGCTGCCCGGGGCGCCGAGGGCGTGCGCTCCGCGAGTCGTCCGGCCGCCGCTCGGCGTACCGCCGCCGGTGGTGGCGTGAAACGACTCGCCGCACCCCACCCCCGTCGCTTCACCGGTCGGGCCACAGTGCTGTTCGCGGTCCTGATCGCGCTCGCCCTGGCCTACACCTACCCGGTCCGGGTCTACCTGGACCAGCAGGCCAACATCGAGCGGATGGAGGCCGCCCAGGCGGTGCAGGAGCAGGAGATCGCGAAGCTCGCCGAGAAGGCCGCGAAGTGGCAGGACAAGGCGTTCATCGAGACGCAGGCCCGGGAGCGGTTCTTCATGGGCCGGCCGGGCGAGAAGATGATGGTGGTGCTGCACGACCCGGAGGGCGCTGCCCGGGACGCTGGGAAGTCGGCCGGTTCGGCCGCCCCGGCCGGGCCGTCGACCTGGTACGACACGCTCTGGTCGAGCGTGCGGGCGGCGGACAGCCAGCAGCCGGGCAAGTGATCCACCGACCAGCACACCAGGAGAGATGGGCACCGTGACTGTCGTACCACCGTCGGAGCCGGCGGCGGATTCCGTACCCCTGCCGCAGCGTGAGCCGGCCACCGAGGCCGACCTGGCCGCGGTCGCCGCGCAGCTCGGTCGGACGCCCCGGGGCACCCGGGCGGTCGCCCACCGTTGCCCGTGCGGCCTGCCGGACGTGGTGGAGACGACTCCCCGCCTCGCCGACGGCACCCCGTTCCCGACCCTCTACTACCTGACCTGCCCCCGGGCCACCGCGGCGTGCAGCCGACTGGAGTCGGCGGGGTTGATGAAGGAGATGGCGGACCGGCTGACGACGGACCCGGAGTTGGCCGCCCACTACCGTGCGGCGCACGAGGACTACCTCACCCGCCGGGAGGCGATCGGCGAGGTGCCGGAGATCGCCGGTATCTCGGCCGGCGGGATGCCGGGCCGGGTGAAGTGCCTGCACGTGCACCTGGGTCATGCGCTGGGCGCGGGCCCCGGGGTGAACCCGTTCGGCGACGAGACGTTGGAGCTGGTCGAGCCCTGGTGGTCGACGGGGCCGTGCGTGGACGTGCCGGCGGGCGAATGAGCACGCCGGCCGGGTCCGAGGCACCCGAGAGTCAGATCCTGGTACGCCGTGCCCGCACCGGGGACGTGCGGGGCATCCGGCGACTCGTCGACACCTACACCGACGACCGGCGGCTGCTGAGCAAGGCCACCGTCACCCTCTTCGAGGACGTGCAGGAGTTCCGGGTCGCGGTCCGGGCCGAGGACGACGTCGTGGTGGGCTGCGGCGCGCTGCACGTCATGTGGGAGGACCTGGCCGAGATCCGCACTGTGGCGGTGGACCCGTCCTGTCGGGGCCGGCGGATCGGTCACCGGCTGGTCGGTGAGCTGATCGACGCGGCCCGGGAGTTGGGCGTGGCGCGGATCTTCGTGCTCACCTTCGAGACCCGGTTCTTCGGTTCGTTCGGCTTCCGCGAGATCGACGGCGCTCCGGTGCCGCAGCCGGTCTACGAGCAGCTGCTGCGGTCGTACGACGAGGGCGTCGCGGAGTTCCTGGACCTGGAGCGGGTCAAGCCGAACACGTTGGGCAACACCCGGATGCTGCTGCGTCTGTGATCAGCCCTTGCGGGGGTGGGCGGCGAAGAATTTCCACATCAGGTCGGTGGCGGACAGGCCCGCTGAGGATGCCGCGAGCTGACCCGCTTTCGCTCCCGGCCAACTGTGACCCATGTCGGCGAGGGTGTAGACGCTGACCTCGCTGCCGTCCGCGCAGCCCGCCACCGTGTGCGTCACATTCGGCACCCCGGATGCCTTCGGGCTCGGCCGGCAGTTGAGCCGCTGCTGCCAGGTCCGCATCCCGGTCTGGAAGATCGAGGCGTACCGGTCCTGACCGCCGATGAAGGTGATCACGGAGACCGGGCTCTTCGGCACGTAGCTGTCGGCGGTGGTCAACTCGCCGCTGTAACCACCGCTGACCACCCCGATCGCGGCGAACGTGCCAGTGCTCTCCACCGCCGCTCGGAAGCTCATGTCGCCGCCGTTCGAGATGCCGGTGAGGAACACCCGGTTCGGGTCCGCGTTCCAGGTCCGCACGAGATGTTCGGTGAGGGCGTTCAGGAAGCCGACGTCGTCCGCGCTGCCGCAGCAGATCAGCGCGTTGAAACCGCCGCCCTGCCCGTCGGGGTAGGCGACCAGCACGTTGTCCTTGTCGGCGGTGGCGTCCAGGCCCGCCAGCTCCCGCATGGAGGATCCGGTGCCGGGGTAGAAGTGCAGCGCGATGACCAGCGCGGAGGACCTGGCCGGGTCGTACCCCGGTGGCGCGTGCAGCAGATAGGTGCGGTCGAGCCCGTCGTGTTTCAGGGTGAGCTGGTGGTCACCGGGTGCCGGGCGTTCGCTCGATGCGGACGGCGCGGCTGGCGGGGTCGACGAGGGTTGCCCCCGCTGACCACAAGCTGCGGCCACGACCATGAGGCAAAGCCCCGTCAACACTGCCACCGATCGCCGCACGCCGGTCACCCCTCGTCGACCCTGCTGCCGTCCACACTGGAGACCACTTGGCCTGTGGGCAACCCTTTCGCTCCTGGCCGAAGGCGGGCAGGCTGTTGCCATGCTTCGCCTCCAGCTCGGGTCGGACGACCTGTGCCGGGTGCGGTTCGCCGATCGGCTGCATCCGGTCGGGATCGCGCTGCTGGCCGGTCAGTGGCTGCGCGATCCCACGGTCGCGGCGCTGGCGCCGACGCTGGCCGAACGGGCGGCGGCGGCCGAGGGCACGGCAGCCGCCCAATCTGCCACGGCGATCCTGCGGCACCTGCTGCCCGACCGGGGGCGTCTGCCGGACTTCGTCACACCCTTCGACGGTCTGGAGTCGGTGGAGGCCGGTCTGGAGGCGATTCGGGCCACCCCGGCACCGCGGGTCCGCGCCGAGGTCACCATGGCGTACGCGGACACGTCGGTGAGCCCGCTGCGGCGGCGGTTCGCGGCGGCCGACCCGGAGGTGCTGGACCTGTTCGGCGGGGCTGTGCTGACCTGGTTCGGCGCGGTGCTCGAACCGCACTGGGCCGAGCTGACGTCCGCGTACCGCCAGCAGGTGGCGTCTGCCAGTCAGTGGCTGTCGCACCATGGCCTGGCCAGCCTCTTCGCGGGTCTGCACCCGGGGATCCGGTGGCGGGAGCCGGTGTTGGAGATAAGCACGTGGTGGGACGCTGACCTCCCCGGCACCGGACACGGGCTGATCCTGCTGCCCTCCCCGTTGGCCGGGCCACGCCCTCGGGTGCTGGTCGAGCAGGGTTACCCGGTCCTGCTCGTCTATCCGGTGGTCATGCCCACGCTCGGTGCCTCCGCCGACCACGATTCCCTCGGTCGGCTGCTCGGCGTCACCCGGGCGCTGGTGCTGCGCCGGCTGGGGGTCGACGGCGGGTTGACGACCACCGTGTTGTCCCGGGCGGTCGGGATCAGTCTCTCCTCGGCCTCGGAGCATGCCCGTGCGCTGCGGGCCGCCGGTCTGGTGGTCAGCGTGCGGGAGGGCGGGTCCGTTCGGCATCACCTGACCGCGCTCGGGTCGGGGTTGTTGCGGGGCCCGTCGGGCGACTCGCGCGAGTCGCGGCCCACGGCCGGCCAAGCCGGCGGGTGGCCGCCCGTCCTGCCGTAAGGTTGCTGCCGTGACGACGCGTGTGGCGGCCATCGACTGCGGGACCAACTCGATCCGACTGCTGGTCGCCGACCTGCCGGACCCCTCGGCCGGGCCGCAGGCGCCGCTGGTCGATCTGACCCGGCGGATGGAGATCGTCCGGCTGGGGCAGGGCGTGGACCGCACCGGCCGACTGGCGCCGGAGGCGATCGAACGGACCCGGGTGGCGTTGGCGTCGTACGCCGCCGACATCGAGAGGTTGGGTGCCCAGCGGGTGCGCATGTGCGCCACCTCGGCTTCCCGCGATGCCGCCAACGCCGCCGACTTCACCGAGATGGTGCGGGCCACCCTCGGTGTGGCGCCCGAGGTGGTCAGCGGGGACGAGGAGGCCCGGCTGTCGTTCACCGGCGCGGTGCGCGGGTTGCCCGCCGACGCGAAGGAGCCGGTCCTGGTCGTCGACATCGGTGGTGGTTCCACCGAGTTCGTGGTCGGTGACCGGGCCGCCGGGGTGCGGTCGGCGATCTCGGTGGACATCGGCTGCGTCCGGATGACCGAGCGGCACCTGCCCGGTGACCCGCCGACGCCCGAGCAGGTCGCGGCGGCGCAGGCCGACATCGCGGCCGTGGTGGACCGGGCGCTCGCGGTGGTGCCCGGTCGTGAGGCGGCCACCCTGGTCGGCCTCGCCGGGTCGGTCACCACAGTGGTCGCGCTCGCGCAGGGCCTGCGGGAGTACGACCCGGAGCGCATCCACCACGCCCGGGTGTCGTACGAGGAGGTTGCCCGGGTGACCGCGGAGCTGCTGGGTCAGACCCGCGAGCAGCGGTTGGCGAACCCGGTGATGCACCCGGGCCGGGCTGACGTGATCGGTGCGGGAGCGCTGGTGCTTCGCGTGATCATGGAGCGGGCCGGGATGCCGTCGGTGGTCGCCTCCGAGCACGACATCCTCGACGGCATCGCCTGGAGCCTCCAGTAGGTGCCGTACTGATCGTCGTCGAACCGTGACTGGTCTGAGGCCGTCAGCTGACGACGGTCTGTGACCGTCGGTGAATGACCTATCACGCAAGCTCGACAACGCGCCGGGCGGTCGCCCTGCTGGCCGTGGCGGCGTTCCTGGTCGGCGGTCTCACCGGATGCTCGCCCGAGCGGAAGGGCATCACCGGGCTGACTGTTGACAGCTCCGGCCGTCCGTTCGCGGCAGTGGCCTGGTGCGCGGACCGGCCACCGGAAGTCCTGGTGCTCCTCCGCAACCGGGAGACGGCGTCACCACCCCCGTCGGCGACGCCGAGCTATCCGAGGTGGAAGTTCGCGGTGCCGCGTACCGCGACGTCACCCGCCACCGTGCCCCTCGACGGCTTCCCGCCGGAGCCGGCCGTCGCATCTGACGTTGTTTTCGCGATGTACGCGGTCGCCGATGACAACAGCTTCACCACGCACGGGGTTTCCTTCCGCCTTGCCGAGATGACCGACCTGGTGCCCGGATCGGTGCTGTTCACCGACATCGTCGACGGCGAGGACGTGCAGCAGACCGTCTCTCTCGAGGAGTTCGCGGGTCGGGGTGAGAGTGAATGCTGAGATCGGCGAGGTAGGAAGCATCGGCGGGTCGGGGGGCGAAACGCTGGACGGTACTGCGCATTGCACAGTAGTGTGCAGTGCGTGGACACCACACAGTTACTGAAGGGCGTGCTCGACATGGCCGTCCTGGCCGTGCTCCGGGAGGAGGACGGCTACGGTTACGACATCCTGCGCCGGTTGCGCGAGGCCGGCCTGGAGGAGGTCGGTGACGCCTCCGTCTACGGGACGCTGCGTCGCCTCTTCGCCGCCGGCCTGCTCACCACGTACGTCGTGCCGAGCGAGTCCGGGCCGCACCGCAAGTACTACTCACTCAACGCCGCGGGGCGCGACCAGTTGACCCGCTCCGGCAAGCTCTGGCGCTCGTTCGCCACCACCATGGACAGTCTGCTCGACGATCGGGGGATGGCGGCATGACCGTCACGGAGCAGGAGATCACCGACTACGTGGCGCGGGTCCGGGCCGCTCTGGCCGACCTGCCGCCCGCGCAGCGCGACGAGCTGACCGAGGACCTCGCCGACCACCTCACCGAGGTCGCCGCCGAGGCCGAGGGCACCCTTCTTGAGCGGCTGGGCGAGCCCGAGACGTACGCCGCCGAGCTGCGTGCCGCGGCCGGCGCCGCGCCGGGCGGTGCACGCAATCTCGACCAGCGGGTGGCGAGCGCGATGGCCCGGGCCCGCGGCCGGCTGCGCGCCATGGACACCAGGCTCGGCCCACCCCTGGGGTACGCGACGGCCAGCGACTTCCTCCGACTTCTGCGCCCGGCCTGGTGGGTGCTGCGCGGCTATCTGGCAGCGATGCTGGTCACGGTGATCACCACCGGTGGCGAATTCGGGCTACTGCCGAGGTTCGGCGGTGAGCTGCTCGCCGGCCTGATCATGCTGATCGGCTTCGTGCTCGGCTCCATCTGGATCGGTCGCCGTTCGGCCCAGCTGACCCGCTGGCCGCGCTCGGCGGTGCAGGTCGCCAGCGCGGTGCTGGTGGTCTTCGCGTTCGCCGCGCTGATCCAGGCAGAGGACCGGATGCGCTACGGCGACTACGGCTACGACCAGACCTCGGTCGACAGCCAGTACGACCGCGTCCGGGACGTCTTCGTCTACGACAGCGAGGGCCGCCTGGTGGAGAACGCCCGGCTCTTCGACCAGAACGGCAACCCGATCCGGCTCGGCTACCCGGACTGCTCGGAAGACGTCTACGGCAAGCCGTCGCTGCGGGCGTACCCGTACTGCCCGGAGCAGGCACCCTTCGTGCCCCGCGCACCGGGCGCGCCCCTCCAGCCCGCGTCACCGACCAGCACGCCGGACCCGAGCGGCACGCCGGACCCGACCAGCACGCCGGACCCGACCAGCACGCCGGACCCGAGCGGCACCCCAGGGCCGGCGGGGACGCCAACCCCCACCCGGACCCGCTGAACCGGGATGTGAACTGGATCATGTGATGGAAGCTGGGAAATAGCTGAACGGACGAGGCGAGCGGGACGGCACCGAAAATCAATGATCGTTACGGTGTCGTCTGCTCATCAACCCCTCGGAAGGAACCCCCGTGTCAGAGCAGGTCGCACCGCCCCCCGCGCCCGACGCCGCAACCCCTGAGCCGGCCGTCGAGACGCCCGAAGCGGCCGCGCCGCAGCAGCCGGCCGTCGAGTCGCCGCAGGCGGCCGAGCCGCAGCCAGTCGAGCCAAAGGCGGAGAAGTCCGGTGCCAAGAAGGCCCTCGGCATCGTCGGTGCGGTCCTCGCCATCGTCGTGGTCGCCGGCCTGAAGTTCGGCGTCGCCTCGGCGATCGGCAACTACTTCAACAAGGACGAGACCGCGGACGCCAAGGCCGGCGACTGCATCGCCGAACTGCCCGAGATCACCGGCACCGAGCAGGAGGAGGTCGACGGCGCCAAGGTCGTCGAGTGCACCTCCACCGACGCGGCGTACAACGTGGTCGGTCGGGTGAACGGGCAGAGCGAGGCTCAGGCCAAGGCCGACACCACCTGCACCCAGTTCTTCAAGGAGGGCGAGGAGGGGTACATCTTCTCCAGCATCGAGCCGGGCAAGACGGGCTACGTGCTCTGCCTGACCAAGAAGGTCTGACCGAAGCGGTAGACCGGTGTCGACGGCGGCGGGAGAGACCCCGCCGCCGTCGGCGTACCCGGAGTCACCAGTGCGCGAACAGGAGGTGAATGCCACTGTTCCGGCATCTTCCCCGACGGCCGCGTGGCGTGGCAGGCTACCGGCACGTAGGACCACTGGGCGACCAGCCAACGATGACTGACCGCTAGGAGGACGGCCCATGGGCGAAATGGTGAGCTACCGCAGCAACGGGGGCACGAGCGAGGGGTATCTCGCGATACCCGCCAGCGGCACGGCCAGCCCCGCCGTCATCGTCATTCAGGAATGGTGGGGTCTCGTCCCGCACATCCGGTCGGTGGCGGACCGGTTCGCCGAGGCCGGTTTCGTGGCCCTCGCCCCGGACTTCTACCACGGTGAGACGACCAGCGAGCCGGACGAGGCGCAGCGGCTCCTGCTGGCGATGCGGATGGACGAGGCGGCGAAGGACATCGCCGGAGCGGCCGACTATCTCGCCGGGCGGCCCGAGGTCACCGGTAAGGTCGGTGCCGTGGGCTTCTGCGCCGGTGGCAGCCTGGCCCTCTGGTCGGCCACCATCTCCGAGCGGATCGTCGCGACCGTCGGTTTCTACCCCGTGCTGCCCTGGGAGTCGATGCGCCCCCACTGGGCCGACTACGCCGGCAAGGCAGCGGTCATCCACTGCTCCGAAGAGGACGGCACCTCGACCGACGAGGGCGTACAGGCCGCCCGCCGGGCCATCGAGGAGGCCGGCGGCGACTGCCACCTCTACGACTACCCGGGCACCTCGCACGCCTTCTTCAACGACGACCGACCGGAGGCGTTCGACCAGCGCGCCGCCGCCAGCGCCTGGGCTCGCACCCTGGAACACTTCCGGGCCAAGCTTGGCTGAGACGCGTACCCCGGAACAGGTGGTCGCCCGCGCAGCGCGGGCGACCGACCTGGCCGACCTCGACGCGGCCGTGAGCGACTGTTTCGCCTGCCCACGGCTGGTCCGATGGCGGGAGGACGTCGCCCGCACCCGCCGGGCCGCCTTCCGCGACCAGGAGTACTGGGGTCGGCCGGTGCCGGGCCTCGGCACCGGTGACGCGCGGATCGCCATCCTCGGGCTGGCGCCCGCCGCGCACGGTGGCAACCGCACCGGTCGGATCTTCACCGGTGACCGGTCCGGTGACGTGCTGTTCGCCGCGCTGCACCGGGCGGGGCTTGCCAACCAGCCGACCAGCGTCGCCGCCGACGACGGGCTCACCCTGCGGGACCTGCGGATCTTCTCCGCCGTCCGGTGTGCACCTCCGGACAACAAGCCGACCCCGGCGGAACGGGACAACTGCGCGCCCTGGCTGCACCGCGAGGTCGCGCTGATCCGGCCCACGCTGCGGGTCGTGGTCGCGCTGGGCGCGTTCGCCTGGACCGCGTGGTGGCCGGTGCTCCGTGCGGTGTACGGGCAGCGCCCGCCCAGCCCGCGACCGGCGTTCGGTCATGGGGCACACTGGTCCGGCACGGACGCTCCGGACCTGCTCGGCTGTTACCACGTCAGTCAGCAGAACACCTTTACCGGGCGGTTGACACCAGGGATGTTGGACGACGTCTTCGGCCAGGCTAAACAGCTGGCCGGGGTGGACTGAGACGACGCGTGGGGTGGTGGCGATGACAGACCGAACCCGCCCGCCCACACCGGCACCATCGGCTGAGCCGGTGCTGCAGCCGGTGCTCGGCCTGCTCCGCCGGTGGTGGCCGGTCGGCGCGGTCGCCGTCCTGCTCGCCGGTGCCGCGCTGGCGTCCGCTCACTCGTCGATCGGGGCCAGTCGGATCCCGCCGGCCGCGGAGAACGTGCCCTGGGTTCCCGAGTACCCGACCGTCGAGCCGTCACCGTCCATCCCGATCGAGCCACGCGACGCGGGCGAGGCCACCCAGGCGCACATCCCGCAGTGGGTCGGCACGGTGGCGGTGGCCCTGCTCGGGCTGGCCATCCTCGCCGCGCTCGGTTACCTCTGCTGGATCCTGATCCGGGGCGCGCTGCGCCGCACCACCCGGGCACTACCGGCGCAGCGGGCCCGTCGTACCGCCGAGGGCACCGCCCGTGAGGTCGTCGCCGCCCTCGACGCCGGCCTGGTGGAGCTCGACGACCGGGACACCGACCCTCGGGTGGCGGTGATCGCCTGCTGGGTGCGCCTGGAGGAGACCGCCGCCGCGGCCGGTGTGCCGAGGCTCGCCGGTGACACCCCCACCGACCTGGTCAGCCGGCTGTTGCAGGGCGACCCGGCGGCGGGCGTGCCGGCCATCGCCAGCACCGACGTGCTGGCCGAGTTCGCGTACGTCTACCGGGAGGCCCGGTACGCCACCCACCCGGTCAACGAACGCACCCGGGACCAGGCCCGCGCCGCGCTCGTCCGGCTGCGCGGAGAACTCAGCGCGGCGGTGAGCTCATGAGCAGCACCAGCATCGACGATCTGCTCGCCTTCGAGGAGGAGGCGGCGCCGGCCGGTCCGCGGGCGCGCGATTCCCGGTGGCGCCCGGTGCTGCGCTCGCTGGCGTGGGCCGCCGCACTGGTCGCGGTCCTGCTCGTCGGCCTCCGCGCGGTGGGCCTCCAGGTCTCGCTGCCGGTACTGATCGCCGGGGTGCTCGCCGTGCTCGCGGTGCGCCGGGTCACCGCCCTGCTCGCGCCGCCGCCCCCGCCGCCCGGTGGTGGCCGGGCCGGCACGGGCGAGGAGGACGGCAGCTACAACTGGGCTGCCCGGGACGCGCTGCGCAGCGCGATCAACCGGTGGGAATGGCCGCTGGACTGGTCCTCCAACCGACCCGAACGGTTCACCGGGACGGTTCTGCCCCGCATCGGTGAGATGGCCGACGAGCGGTTGCGGCTGAAACACGGCGTGACCCGTGAGTCGGATCCCGCCCGCGCTCGCGCCCTGCTGGGTGACCGCCTGTGGACGTTCCTGGAGACCCCGCCTCGCCGCACCCCGTCGCCGCGCGACCTCGCGGTGATCGTCGCCGAACTGGAGAGTGTTTGATGAACGACGTGGACCGGAGCATTGCCCCCGCCGAGGTCGGGCACCTGGCGCGGACGGTCCTGGACGCGGTCGGCACCGTCGTGGTCGGCAAACGGGACGCGTTGGAGTTGGTCCTCGCCGGCATCCTCGCGGGCGGGCACGTGCTCCTGGAGGACCTGCCGGGGCTCGGTAAGACGCTCACCGCCCGCTCGTTCGCCCAGGCGCTCGGGTTGGACTTCCGGCGGTTGCAGTTCACCCCCGACCTGCTCCCCGCCGACGTCACCGGCTCCTTCCTCTACGACCAGCGCAACGGCGACTTCACCTTCCGGGCCGGCCCGGTCTTCACCAACCTGCTCCTCGCCGACGAGATCAACCGGACGCCGCCGAAGACCCAGTCCGCGCTGCTGGAGGCGATGCAGGAGAAGCAGGTGTCGGTGGAGGGGGTGACCTACAAACTGGACGAGCCGTTCCACGTGCTGGCCACCGCCAACCCCATCGAGTACGAGGGCACCTACCCGCTGCCCGAGGCGCAGTTGGACCGGTTCCTGCTGCGGGTCTCGTTCGGTTACCCGCAGCACGAAGAGGAGTGGGAGGTGCTGCGCCGCCGGATGAGCCGTCGCCGGGAGGAGGCGGACATCAAGCCGGTGGTCGACGCGGCAACCTTGCGGGCCATGCAGGCCGCCCTGGAGGACGTGGTGGTGGAGGACTCCATCGGCCGCTACATCGTGTCGCTCACCGCGGCCACCCGGGAGCACCCGTCGGTGCTGGTCGGCGCCTCACCTCGCGGTTCGCTGGCGTTGCTGCTGCTGGCCCGGGTCCGCGCGGTGTTCGGCGGACGCGACTACGTGGTGCCGGAGGACGTCAAGTCGGTGGCGGCGCCCGCCCTGGCGCACCGGATCACCCTGCGCCCGGAGATGTGGTTGCGCCGGGTCGATCCCGCGTTCGTGGTGGGCGAGGTGCTGGAGGCGACTCCCGCCCCGGCCAGTGGCGCGCTGCCCAGCTACGCCGCCGGCGGGCCTCGGCACTGATGACCGGACCGACCGTGCCGAGTGCCACCGAGGCGGAACCGGCCGCCGGTTGGGCGCCCACCCCGGCGCTCGGCCGCGCGGTGCTGCTCGCCGGCCTGTTGCTGGTGGCCGGCGTGCTGTTGGGTCGGGTGGACCTGATCGTGCTGGCCGCCCCGTTCGCGCTGGGCACCGCGTACGCGCTGCGTCGACGGCCCACGGCGCTGCCCCAGGTGTGGATCACCCAGGGCGACGGCGGGCCGCTGGTCGAGGGCGGTGACGTGGCGGCGACGGTGAGCGTCGGCAACCCGGACACTGTCGACTACGACCTGGTGGTGATGCGGTCCCGGGTGTCGCCGTGGCTGCGGATCGACCGGGCCGGCTTCGCCCGCGACGAGGCCGTTGACGGCGGTGAGCCCAGCGACGCCCCGTCGACCGGGGCGCCGGTTCCAGGCCAGAACGGGGGCCGTTCGGTCGCGGACCGACCGTTCGTGACCTCGGTGCCGGTCGGTGCCGCGGTGGACCTGGAGTTGGCCGGTAAGGCCCTGCGCTGGGGCCGGCACCCGGTCGGCCCCGCCGGCGCCCGGGTCGCCACGGCGGGCGGCCTGCTGGTCTCCCGGGCGGTGATCACCGAGCCGGTCCGGGTGCGGGTGTACCCGCGTACCGAGCCGTTCGAGGCGGTGGAGGCGATGCCCCGCGCCGCCGGCCTGGTCGGGGCGCACCACTCCCGCCGACCGGGGGAGGGCGGCGAGTTGGCCGGCGTACGCGTCTTCGCCCCCGGGGACCGGCTGCGCCGGATCGACTGGCGGGTTTCGTTGCGGGCCCGGCAGTTGCACGTGGCCGCCACCCTCTCCGACCGGGACGCTGAGGTGGTGGTGCTGCTCGACGTGCTCGCCGAGGCGGGCCGCTCCGGTGGGGTGGCCGGCGCGGCATCGGTGCTGGACACCACCGTCCGGGCCACCGCCGCGATCGCCGAGCACTACCTGCACCGTGGCGACCGGGTCTCCCTGCTGGAGTACGGGCCGGCCGCCCGGCGGCTGCGGCCGGCTGCCGGGCGACGGCAGTACCTGACCGTTCTGGAGTGGCTGCTCGACGTCCGGGTCCACGCGTCCGCGCACGAGCCGTACGACCAGGTTTTCGGCCCGCAGTTGCTCTCCTCGGACGCGTTGGTGGTGGTGCTCACCCCGCTGCTGGACGAACGGTCGGCGCAGATGCTCGCCCGGCTGGCTCGCGGCGGGCGGTTCGTGGTGGCGGTCGACACGTTGCCGACCGACCTGGTGTCACCGAAGGACCGGGGTTGGGCCGAAGTGGCGTACCGGCTGTGGCGCCTGGATCGGGAGATCATGATCGGGCAGCTCCGGGAGCACGGCGTACCGGTGGTGCGCTGGGCCGGGGCCGGCAGCCTGGACCAGGTGCTGCGGGACGTGGCCCGGTTGGCGACGGCCCCACGGGTGGGTGGCCGGTGAGCGCGCCTGCGAGCCTCGCAGTCGCGAACGACGGGCGGGGCGCGGTGAACGGAAGCAGGCACGGATGAACGCCGTCACCGAGCGGGTGCGGGCGGCGCAGAGGGCCGTCGCCCGGATCAGCGTGGCCCCGCTGCTGGTCCGGGCCGCGATCTTCGTCATCGTGCTTGCCGGGTTCGCCCTGGCGTTTCCCGCCGAGGTGCTTTCCGGCCGGCCGGTCCTCTTCCTGGCGTTCGCCGCCCTGCTGCCCGCGTTCGGGCCGCGTCGGATCTGGGCGACCTTCACGGCGTTGGTCACGGTCGGCGGTTGGTTGCTCGCCACTGACGGGTATGGCCGCCCGGTCGCCCTCTGGCGGCTGCTCGCCGTCGCGGCCCTGCTCTATCTGGGTCACACCCTCTGCGCGCTTGCCGCGCTGTTGCCCTACGACGCGGTGGTCGACCCAGAGTTGATCACCCGCTGGTTGCTGCGGTCGGCCGCCGTGCTGCTGGGGGCCGCCGTGCTCGGCGTGCTGTTGTTGCAGGCGACGGGGACGGGTGGGGGCGCCGGATACCAGTGGGTCACCGTGCTGGGGCTGCTGGTGGCGGTGGGGACGGCAGCGTTGCTCGGCTGGCTGCTGCGCCGCCGGTGACGCCTGTGATTTGAGGGTTACGCAGGTCACATGGGTTGTGCTCCGTCACAGATGAGGGGCGCGAGCGGGATTACCTGAGCCGGCCGGGGAAAGATAGACAACGTGAATCCGAAGCGGATCCTTGTGGTTGGTGCCGGGCACGTCGGTCTGTACGCCGCCCTGCGCCTGTCGAAGAAGCTCAGCTCCCGTGAGGCTGAGGTCATGGTGGTGGACCCCCAACCCCACATGACCTATCAGCCGTTCCTGCCCGAGGCGGCGGCGGGCAACATCTCCCCGCGGCACTCTGTGGTGCCGCTGCGGCGAGAGTTGCGCCGGTGCAAGATGGTGGCCGGCACGGTCACGCGAATCGAGCACGACCGCAAGGTGGCCACCGTGCAGCCGATCAGCGGGCCGGCCCGGGAGATCACGTACGACCACGTGATCGTGGCCCCGGGTTCGGTCTCCCGCACCCTGCCGATCCCTGGCCTGCACGAGCAGGGCATCGGGTTCAAGACCATCGGCGAGGCGATCTACCTGCGCAACCACGTGCTGGATCGGCTCGACGTGGCGGCCGCCACGCCGGATCCGGACGTCCGCCGTTCGGCGCTGACCTTCACCTTCGTCGGCGGTGGGTACGCCGGCATCGAGGCGCTCGCCGAGATGGAGGACATGGCTCGCGACGCCCTGCGGTACTTCCCGGAGCTCAAGCAGGACGAGGTTCGCTGGGTGCTGGTTGAGGCCACCCAGCGGGTGCTGCCCGAGGTCGACCGGGACATGGGTGCCTACACCGTGCAGCAGTTGCTGAAGCGGAACATGGACATCCGGCTGGACACCCGGCTCGAGTCCTGCGTCGACGGGGTGGTGAAGCTCTCCGACGGTGACAGCTTCCGCTCCGACACGATTGTCTGGACGGCCGGTGTGAAGCCGTCGCCGATGCTGGACTCGACCGACTTCCCGCGTGACGACCGTCGGCGGATCACCTGCCTGCCCACGCTTCAGGTGGTCGACGGTGATCAGGTGGTCGAGGGTGCCTGGAGTGCCGGTGACTGCGCCGCCGTGCCGGACCTGACCAAGGAGCCGGGTAACTTCTGCTCGCCGAGCGCTCAGCACGCGGTGCGCCAGGCCGCCCGGATGGCCGACAACATCGCGGCCGTGATCCGGGGTCGCGAGCCGGTGGACTACAAGCACAAGCACGCCGGCAGCGTCGCGAGCCTCGGCCTGCACAAGGGCGTGGCCCAGGTGTACGGAATCAAGATGACCGGTTGGCCGGCCTGGGTGATGCACCGGACGTACCACATGAGCCGGATCCCGTCGTTCAACCGTAAGGTCCGCGTGTTGGTGGACTGGTCGTTGGCGTTCTTCCTCAAGCGTGAGGTGGTCTCCCTGGGCCAGTTGCACGACCCGCGTGAGGAGTTCGTCGAGGCGTCCCAGCCGGTTGGCGCGCCCCGCGTCTGAGTCAGCCCGACCGACCCCGTCGATCTTGCACTTCCGGATGCCACAATGCGCCTCTTGTGGCGTCTTGTCCGGACAGAAAGTGCAAGATCGGCGGGGTTTTGGTTTGGGGCCTGGTCAGACCTGCCAGGTCCAGGCGTCGGCGACTCGGGTCGCCGGGCCGTAGAGCTTTTCCAGGGTGGCGCGCAGGCTTTCGGCGTGTGGGGCGTCGTCGGCCAACGCGACGCAGGAGGCACCCCAGAAGTCCGCGTCGCGGGCGGCCTGGCGGCGCTGCTCATCACCGATGGCCGGCTGGTCACCGCGCCGGGCGACATCCGCCAGTAGCGCCGAGGTGGGCTGCTTGAAGGTGCCCATCGCCGCGGTGCCGCCCCTCCCGTACGGGCCGATGAAGAAGCCTTCCGGCAGCCCGAAACCGGCGTCGGCGGCGGTCGCCCAGCGCATCGGCCCGGGCTCCTTCGGGGTGGGCAGCGGCACCGCGACCAGCACCCCGCCCGACGGTACGCACTGCCGCCAGTGACCGCCGGTGATGAATTCCGGCACTGCCGGTCGTCCGGTGGTCGGCAGGGGGGCCGGGAAGATCGGCAGCAGCGCCACGCCGACGGCCAGTGGCACCAGCCGTCGGGCCCGACCAGAGCTGCGCAGCGCCCGGTCGACAGCGAGGACCAGCAGCGTCGCGACGATCGGCAGCAGCGCCAGCGCGAACCGCATCGGCAACGCCCCGTCCACCACCGGCAACCCTCCGATCAGGGCGTACGGGCCGGGGATCGCAGTCCTGGTGCCGCCGAGCACCACCTCCGGGCCGAGCGAGAGCGCCCCCATCACCAGGCCCGCCACGACGCAGGCGAAAACCAGCCGGCGTCGCCCGACCCAGATCGCGCAGACCGCCGTGACCAGCAGCAGTGGCCAGCCGAGGAACGTGTTGTACTCGGCCGGGCCGGTGGTCAGCCGGGCCGACTCGTCGCTCCCGGCGACCGACAGCGGCGAGACCGTCCACCAACTGCTCAGGTCGGCGGAGAAGTAGGCCGGGGTGAACATCCCGTTGGCGACTCCCTGCGGCCCGGCGAACTGGAACCACAGCGGATAGCCCAGCACCAGCAGGGCGAGCCCGGCGGCGATCGCCAACCCACCAGCGAACCCGGGTAGCGCCCGGCGGGCCAGGTCCCGGTCCGCCACGGCGTAGCTGATCGCCATCACCAACAGCGTGATCGCGGCGAGGAAGAGCACCTCCTCGCCGATGAAGACCTGCGCGGAGACCGCGCCGGCCAGCCCCGCCGCGGAGGTGAACAGCCGCCGACGGTTCGGCCCGGTGGTTCGGGTACTGCCGGTCCCGTCGGGTGTCCCGGGTCCCGGGTCGGACGCCCGCAGCAGCCGGACCACCAGCCAGACGATCACCGGCACCAGCCACTGGGCGGTCATGTGCAGGTGGCTGTTGGACTGCGAGACCATTCCGGGTCCGAATCCGCACAGCCCGCCGCCGAGCGCGGCGGCCACCCGGCGGGCGCGCAACGTCCGGTGGAACAGCAGGTACCAGGCGAGGGCGGTGCCGGCGAGGTTGGCGGCGGCGAGCAGCGCGAAGGTGACCGGTGCGCCCAGCAGCAGGGTGACCGGCCCGAAGAGGACGCCGAGTGCGATCACCGTGGTGTTGGCCATCAGGTTGACCCCGTCGGGGGCGTTGAGCCGGTCGGTGAGCAGGTCGAAGTCGCCGAGCAGTGCGCGGGCGTCCACCGCCAGGAACCACTCGTAGAGGGTCTGGTCCTCCGGGTTGAGCGCCAGGGTGCGGCCGCCCGGGTCGGGCCACAGCCCGTGGGTGAGCCAGCCGGCCAGCACCGCGAAGAGCAGCGCGGCCAGCAGGTCCGCCCGATGGCGGCGGACGGCGGCCAGCAGCCGGG
>NZ_QGSZ01000318.1 GCF_003857055.1 Micromonospora inaquosa
TCCCCCCGGTTTGGTTTCCCCCGCACGTTCTCGGACCGTCGTCGCGATAACGCTGCGTACTCATAGAGTCACACTCGGCAAAGGCGTCGTCAAGCTATTCCGGGAAAGTCGGACTTGTGTCGTTCGCCGGTGTGCGGGTCAGCGCAGCCCGGACGTCGCCACGTACGCCATACCAGCGCCGTCGATCCGCAGCGGCACATCGGACGCCGTGCCGATCGCGGCCTCGCCCGAGACCAGCGTCAACGCCCCGGCACCGTCGTCGACGGTGATCGAGCCGCCAGCGCAGAGCACCACCCGAGGGCCGGGCAGCGACAGCGTCACCGAGGGCACCGCGGCGTCGACCCGCACCCGGTGCAGCGCGAAATCGTCCACCGGCACCGGCCACCAGTCCACGCCGGGGCCGACCGGCTCCGCCGCCCGCACCGGATCGTCGAGCACCTCGAAGCGCAAAACCCGCAACAACTCGTCGACGTCCACCCGCTTCGGGGTCAGGCCGCCACGTAACACGTTGTCGCTGGCCGCCATGATCTCGACTCCGCAGCCGCTCAGGTAGGCGTGCAGGTTGCCGGCCGGCATCCAGATCCCCTCCCCCGCCACCAGCCGCACGTGGTGCAACAGCAGCGCGACCAGCGCACCCGGATCACCCGGGTACGCCTCGGCCAGCCGGCGGGTCAGCTCCGCGTCCGGGCCGTCGACAGGCGCCGCCACCACGGCAGCCAGCAACTCGTGACGCCTGGCGACCGGCCAGCCGAGCAACGTCCGCACCGCCGTCCGCAGCCCCGCCGGCCCGGCCCGCAACGCGGCGACCACCGGCGCCAACGCCGGTACGCCGAACGCGGCGAGCGCCTCGGCCGACTCCGCCGGATCCCGGAACCCGCACAGCGCCTCGAACGGGGTGAGCGCGACCAGCAGCTCCGGCTTGTGGTGCGGGTCGGAGTAGTTGCGCTGCCCCTCGGGACGCCCCGCCTCCGCCGCGTAGCCGGCCTGCGCCTGCTCGGCGTCCGGGTGGGCCTGCAGACTCAGCGGAGCGTCGGCGGCGAGCACCTTGAGCAGGAACGGCAGTCGACTGCCGAACCGCTCGGACACCCGCTGGCCGAGCCACTGCCCTGGCTCGTCCCGCACCAGGTCACAGAGGCTCACCCGCAGACCGGCGCGATCCACGTGGGCCGGGGCGCCCGGGTGGGCCCCCAACCACAGCTCCGCCTCCGGACCCGCGCTGGGCACCGCGCGCCCCTGGAGGAGGGCGATGGCCGAGCGGGAACCCCAGGCGTAGTCCCGGATCGGTCCGTACAGTGGCTCCACCCGTCAGCCCCCGGACTGCCCTGCCGCCTCGCCCGACGCGTTCTGCGGCTGCGGCACTGCGGTATCGGCGGCGGCGCCGGTGCCGGCCTTGGCGGCGGCGACGCTGTAGACGTCCGGCTCCAGATAGATCACCCGGGCGATCGGCACCGCGGCGCGGATCCGCGCCTCCACGGCGTTGATGCCGCGCGCCAGGTCGTGGGCGCTCTCCCACTCCGGAACGGCGATCTTGGCGGCTACCATCAGCTCTTCCGGGCCCAGGTAGAGCGTCTTCATGTGGATGATCCGCTCCACCTCGGGGCCGTCGGTGACGGCCCGCTCGATGGCGCCCAGGTCCGACGCCTCGGCACCCTCACCGAGCAGCAGGCTCTTCGTCTCGATGGCCAGCACGACGGCGATGATCACCAGCAGCACACCGATCATCGCGGTGCCGGCGGCGTCCCACTTGCCGTTGCCGGTGATCAGCGTCATGCCGACGCCGAAGAGCGCGAACACCAGACCGACCAGCGCGCCGAAGTCCTCCAGCAGCACCACTGGCAGCTCCGGCGCCTTCGCCCGCCGGATGAACCGCACCCAGGACTGATTGCCCCGGATGTGGTTGGACTCCTTGATGGCGGTCCGGAAGGAGAACGACTCCATGATGATCGCCGCAACCAGTACGACCACCGGCAGCCAGTGCCAGGACTCGATCCCGCCGGCGTGCCCCCACTTGTGGTACGCCTCGTACAGGGCGAACAGGCCACCGATGCTGAACAGCACGATGGACACGATGAACGCGTAGATGTAGCGCTCCCGGCCGTACCCGAACGGGTGTTCCGGGGTGGCCGCCCGCTTCGCCCGCTTGCCACCGAGCAGCAGCAGACCCTGGTTGCCGGAGTCGGCGACCGAGTGGACCGCCTCGGCCAACATCGACGACGAGCCGGAGAGCAGGAACGCAATGAACTTGGTGACGGCGATGCCGACGTTGGCCAGCAGGGCGGCGACGATCGCCTTCGTCCCACCGTTGGCGCTCATGCCACCGCTCCGCTTCGCCGCACGAAGCCGGCCGGTCCACGCATGGCGCGCCGCCCCCTACGTTCGTTCACTGGTTCGACAGCTCCTTCATCTCGGTGATGGCCGGAACGGCCATCGGGTCCAGCCCGTGGGCCAGCGCAAGGTAGATCGAGGCGAAATCCGGAACGGCGATCAGCGACGCCAGCCGCTCCAGGGCGGAACCGCCCTCGGCGGTCACCACGTCGCAGCGCACGCCACGACGCTCCGCGAGGGTTTGCACGGCGTCCGCGCGGCGTTCCTCCACGGCGAGCGGCTCGTCGGTGTCGTCCTCGGCGTTGAGCCCGCCGTCGCGCAGCAGCACCAGCCGCAGCCGGGTGCCCTCGCCGTCGTCCTCGGCCGGGTCGGCGAAGATGTCCCGCTCCCCCTCGGCCAGGCCGCCGAAGACGCCGTCGAGCAGCCCGACGCGACCCCGCCCGGCCTCACCCAGCGCTCCGGTGACCACCGGGTAGCGGGCGTTGGCCGACAGGGTGTCGCCGAACCGGCGGGCCGCCACCGTGGCCAGCGGGGACGAGCCCCAGACGATCGGGATCGAGCCGGCCAGCCCCAGCGCCAGTGATTTCGCCGGGTTGACGAAGGACTCGGCGGCGGACCGACAGCGGTCGGCGTCCGCGTCGAGCCGGGCCGCGGTCTCGGCCAGGTCCGCCTCGTTGACCTTCACGAGCCCGAGGGAACGGGCGGCGAGCAGGACCGGCACGGTGAGCGCCCAGAGGCTGGCCCGGGCCGGGGCACGCCGGGGCACCGGGATGAACGGCGCCCGGGCCTGCTCGGCGATCGACTGCAACTGCGAGTCGGGAGCGCCCACGGCGACGAGTCGGGCACCACGCCGGTGGGCCGCCTCGGCAGCGCCGAGCGCCTCCGGGCTACGTCCGGACGCGCTCACCGCGATCACCACGTCGGCCGCGCCCACCCAGCCGGGTACGCCAGCGGAGCGGTGCCCGATGATCGGGACCGGGCAGCGGGGCCCGGCGACAGTGGCCAGCACGTCCCCGGTACGCCCCGCCGTGCCGATGCCGGCGATCACGACGGCTCGGGGCCGCCCGTCGTCGGCGAGCACCGCCAGGTTCGCCTCGGCCGCCAGCGCGGCGCTCTCCCGAACCTGCGCACCGGCCGACGCCGTGTGCCGGAGCATGCCGCCCGGGTCGGCCTCGGCCAACGCCTGCGGGTTGTCGAGCAGGGCCTCGTCGGCGTCACGGCGTCCGCTGACCCCGGCCGTACCGTCGATCATGACGGCTGCCCGGGGCCGCCGCGCGCCTCGTCGAGCAGCAGCACCGGCACGTCGTCGCGGACCTCGAAGATCCGGCCGCACTCTGTGCAGGTCAACGTCTGCGCCTCGGCGTCATAGGTGAGCGGGGCGTGGTGCGTGTCCGGACAGGCAAGGATCTCGAGCAACTGCGGATCCAGGGCCATGGCGCGGCTCCTTCCACGTGTGCGGCTTCACCGACGGCGGTGCCGACCGGCGCAGGCGATCTTATCGGCGAACGCGGTCGAGCACGTCGTCCCGGAGCGAGACCATCCGATCCCGGGTGGGCGCCTCGACGTTGAGCCGCAGCAGCGGCTCCGTGTTGGAGGCGCGCAGGTTGAACCAGGCGCCGTCGGGGAAACGCAGGGTGAGGCCGTCCATCTCGTCGGCCACCGCGTCGGGGTACGCGGCGCGCACCTCGGCCACCGCCGCCGCCTGGTCGACCACCGTCGAGTTGATCTCGCCGGAGGCGACGTAGCGCTCGTACTCACCGGCCAACACGGACAACGGCAGCGACTGCTCGCCCAGCGCGGCCAACGTGTGCATCGCCGCGAGCATCCCCGTGTCGGCGAACCAGAAGTCCCGGAAGTAGTAGTGCGCGGAGTGCTCGCCGCCGAAGACGGCGTTGGTGCGGGCCATCTCCGCCTTGATGAAGGAGTGCCCGACCCGGGCGACGACCGGCTGTCCACCGTGCTCGCGGATGATCTCTGCGACCGCGCTGGAGGTGATCAGACCGTGGATCACCGTGGAACCGGGGTGCTTGGCCAGCTCGCGGGCGGCGACGAGCGCGGTGATCGCCGACGGTGAGACCGGCTCGCCACGCTCGTCGATCACGAAGCACCGGTCGGCATCACCGTCGAAGGCCAACCCGATGTCGGCCCCGTGCTCGACCACCGCGCGCTGGAGGTCGACCAGGTTCGCCGGATCCAGTGGGTTGGCCTCGTGATTGGGGAAGCTGCCGTCCAACTCGAAGTAGAGCGGCACGATCTCCAGCGGCAGCGGTGACAGGGCCGCGTCGCCCAGCACGGTCGGCACGGTGAAGCCACCCATGCCGTTGCCGGCGTCGACGACCACCTTCAACTGTCGGATGCCCGAGAGGTCGACCAGCTTGCGCAGGTAGCCGGCGTAGTCGGGGAGCAGGTCGCGCCGCTCGGCGGGCCGGGTCGGCGCACCGGCGGGACGAGCGTCGCCCGAATCCAGGAGGGCCTGGGCCCGGTCCCGGATCTCGGCCAGACCGCTCTCCTGGCCGATCGGGCGCGCACCGGAGCGGCACATCTTGATGCCGTTGTACTGCGCCGGGTTGTGGCTGGCGGTGAACATCGCGCCGGGCAGGTCGAGCGAGCCGGACGCGTAGTAGAGCAGGTCGGTGGAGGCGAGCCCGATCTCGATCACCGAACGCCCCTCGGCGCGTACGCCGGTGGCGAAGGCGGCAGCCAGGCCGGGTGAGGTGGCGCGCATGTCGTACCCGACGACGACCGCGTCACCGGGCTCGTCGGTGGAGTTGAGCAGCTGGGTGAAGGCGGCTCCCAGGGCCTCGGCGGCCCGCTCGTCCCACTGGTCCGGCACCGTCCCGCGGACGTCGTACGCCTTCACAATCTGGGACAGATCAGACACGTGTTCCACTCCTTGGCCGCAGGTTAGACACCGATCCTGAGCCTAACGGAGCGGCCGGGTCGTACTCCGCTCAGCCGGGGAGCCGGGGAATGAACACGGTGTGGCCGCCGCCGTCGGTGGGCGGGTCACCGGGCAACGGCGGACCGTCGGGCCGACCCGGCATCGGCTGCGTCGCCTCCGGGGCTGCGGCAGGGGTCTCCGGCCGGGCACCGTAGACCCCGCCGGTGGCGGGACGCGGGGACGGCACCGCACCCCAACCGGCGGCCGGCGGCTGCTGGCCGTACACCTGACCGGGGCGACCGGGCGCGGCCGGCAACCCACCCCCGGCGCGGTAGGTGGTGCCGCCGGGGTTGCCCGGCAGGACGCCGGAGCCGTCGTCGGACGGCTTCCGGTCCTGCCGCGAGCGACGGAACAGCAGAACGATGAGCAGCAGTCCGACCGCTACCAGCACAATGCCGAAAAACATCACCGGTGATCCTCCTCCGGACGATTCGGCGGCAGTCGCCGTCGTGTTCGGCGCGGCGGACACGACGCCCAGCGCCGCCGGGTTCACCGCCTCGTCGACGGTCGCGACCTCGGACGGACTCGGGGTGGGAGTCGGCTTCTTCGACGGCGACGGCGACGGGGTGACCCGCGCTCCGGTCAGCCGCGCCGCGTCGGTGGAGTGACCCAACATCCGGCCGGCGGTGCTGAGGCCCGCACCCGTGACCACGAGACGGCCGCCCGGCGTACCCGCCGCGAACGCCACCCGGTAGCGCACCGTGATGCCCTTGCCCTTGCACAGCTTCGGCTTCGCGGGTGACGTCTGCGCGGTCGACACGTTGCCGCCGCCGCCGGTGACGGCCACCGGGAGCCAGCGCCCGCCCACGTTGACCTGGACCGTCACCTGGTTCGGCTGTAGACCCACCATGGTGAAGCCCAGCGCGGTACGCAGCAGGACGCACCCGTCGGTGCGCTTTCGCACCGCGACGTTCACCCCCTGCGCGGAACCACCGGCGGCAAAGCTGCTGGCCGCGCCCACTCGGACCGAGTCCGCGTCGGCCAGCGCCGGCGACGCACCGAGCACCACCAGGCCGCCTGCCAGACCGCAGACCGCCGCGAGCCGTGCCACGCGTCGACGCACTGTCATGATCACCTCGCCGTTCTTCCCGGATGGGGTCCGCAGGTCAGGCTACTACCGGCCCACCCACCCCATCGGTCATAGAGCGGCCCGGATGTGTGCGGCGTTACGGTTTACCGCCCGACCCGCCGACCCGCCGCTGGCCGGACTGACCAGCTGATCAGCCGGCCTGTTCCGCCTCGGCGAGGGCGTCGCGGCACAGCCGGTCGGCGGTGCGGGTGGTCTCCGGCAGGCGGTAGCGCGGAGTCAACGCGAGCACCTGCGCTGTCGCGTTCTCCAGACTCATCCGATGGCCGACGCTGACAAAGACCGGCTTCACCCCGTCCCGGGTCCGCAGCACCCGACCGACGACGTCACCACCGTCACGCAACGACGACCAGGAGCCCCGCTCGACGGACGGCGGATCCCACGTCCCGACCAGTGGCGTCTTCCCCACCCCGATCGCGGGCAACCCGGTGACCACCCCGAGATGGCACGCGAGCCCGAACCGGCGCGGATGGGCCAGCCCGTGCCCGTCGCAGACCAGCAGGTCCGGGATGGTGGTCAGGCGGTCGAGCGCATCGAGCAACGCGGGCAACTCACGGAAGGCGAACAACCCCGGCACATAGTCGAACGCGGGTCGCCCCACACCGACCGCGGAGTCCACCACCGCCAGGGTCCGGGCATCCAGGACGGTCACGGCCGCCGCCAGCAGATCACCACCCTCGGCGTACGCGACGTCCAGGCCGGCCACCGTCGCGGGCGCGCTCGGACCCGGCCCGACCAGGTCCACCAACGGCCGCAACTCCTCCTGTACGGCCACCGCCTCGGCAACACTGCCCGGCCGCGTTGTCCCCACAGTCCCCACGGCGTGCGCGGCCCCCACGGCGTGCGCGGCCCTCGCGGCGTGCGCGGCCCTCGCGGCGTGCGCGGCCCTCGCGGCGTGCGCGGCCCGCCATGATCCACTCGACATCATGAAAGTCGGGCCATCCCCCGGGCCTGGACACCCCGACTTCAAGGAACCCGAGTCGATCACCCTCGGTCTACGGCGTCGACGCCATCCCCGGCGACTCCGCCGTCCGGGCCACCCCGGGCTGGGCCACCCTCGGCCCGGCCCCTGATCGCACCCAGGCCGAGCGCGAAGGCAATGCCGAGGGCGACAGCGAAGGCGACGCCACCCTTCGCCCCGAACACCGGAAGGCCGATCGCCAGGCCGACCAGGATGCCAACCGGCCAGGCCCAGACAGTGGACCTGATGCCCTGCGTGTCAGATCTCGCCATGCATCGATCTTAGTCGGCGCGGCAAAGGCCCCACCGGTCGCCGTTCACGACAGGGCGACCGTCACTCAGGCAGGCCCCAACTCGTCACGGGCCTGCTCAACCCACCGATCGACCCCGTACGCGCCACTGCCGCCTCGTCGAGCAACTCGCAAGCAGCTTCCCGAGCACCGTGGCTCGCGGCCAGATCCGCCAAACCGATCAGATTCGCCCTCGCCACGGGCGTCACCCAACTCCCGGTACAACCCGGCCGCCCGCTCGAAGAGCGTCAGCTCCTCTGCATCCTCTAACCCGGTATCCAGGAAAAGGGCATGCACAAACCGACCCCGAGCCAACGCCACATCCGCGTCCAGCGCGGCGAGATCCCGCTCCGCCCCGTACCAACCGCGCGTCCACTCCTTCGGTCATCACCGGCCATCCCCTCTGTCCGGCCAACTGCGGCGTATGCCTACGCCGCTCTCGCTATATCGGGGTCCGCGCCAGGATCACCGGCAGCTCGAAGCTGCTCCTCGAACATGACGAACGTCCGCTGTCGAATTCCGCGAATGAGCGCCTGCTCCTTCAGCGTCTCGTGCCGCGCCTCGGCGTCTGCCAGAAGTTCAATCGAGCGCACCGTCTCGTAGAGCGCGAAGATTGGTCCTTCACCCTTGAGGTAGTGAGCCCGGAAGGCCTCCACCTCCTGAACGAAGTCCTCTGCCGTACGACGGAATATGTCACCTCCAACGCCTAGCGTGACCTCAGCAAAGATGTCGTTCTTCTCGTGCCAACCCCCAGAGTCGATAGACAACCGCCAGACCCTGGCACCACCGTCAGGAGTCTCGACGATCTTCACTGGTGATTGGTAGTAGAGGTAATAGGAGGGAAGCACCAGACCCGGCATCTCGGCCATTAAGACTTCTCCTCGAAAGTTGACTGTAATGCCGTCCAGAACAGCTGTTGCTCACGAAGACGAATGCCGTCCGTGATCGCTCGCTCTCGAGGCGTCAAGGCTCGGCTCTCCTCCGCGGCAAGGGCCTCAACGTCCCGTCGGACCTCGTAAAGCACATGCTCCCAGACCGCGACAGCATCGAGCGCAGCCAGGTGGAGGCGGAATTCGGCTAGGTGACCGTTCCGCATCCGCAGCACGATTTGCACGTCCCGATAGCCACTACTCATTGGTGACACAAACCGATCTTCACAGCTCACAGCGACGACACCGGGGTGCTCCTTGACCCGTCCGAGTGCGGCGTAGAGGTCGTCGAGGTTGCGGAACTCAACCTTCGCGGCCGCCAGGTCGAGCAGCTTGGACGCATCGCCCTGGTGTTTGGCCACCTTGTCCTCAGCTCGACGACGATCCTTGGGCTGAGGACGCCAGCCGGGCTCACCGACCCGGCGGTCGCCGAGGTGGGCTAGGGATACTGCTAGCTGATTCAAATCTGCCTGCGCCTCTATCGCCGCCGAGTAGAGGCCGTCGAGGTAACGCTTCCGGTAGACAGGGTCGTCGCGTCGGACCTCGTCGAACCCCGCCTGAGCCACCGGTCCGCGACGCACCTGAATGCTTGCGCTGATCCTCAATTGCTCGCCGGTGAGGGGTGTGGGCTCTGGTTGGGGCACTTGCGGACGATCCGAGTCCTGTCGCATGGCCTCCTGTTGGGCGACGTCGTCGAGCACCTCGGCTAGGACGTCGATGGCCTGTTGATGGCTGGCCAGGTGATACAGGGTCAGCGGACGGGCCGTCAGCGACTTCGCGAGTTCAGGCGTCGACTGGATCATGCGCACCAGCGCCGGATGCTGCACCAGCCGCCGCACCAGGCCCTCGGCCAGATCCGGCTCGTTCCGGGGCGGCTCTCTCCGAGCGCTGTCGAGCATGTCCCGGACCCGGTCGTCGGCGAACAGCCGTACAAGATCCCGTGCCGACGCGTCGTCCAGGTCCGGCACCAGACGCCGAAGGGTGGGCGGGTCGACGGCCGTCGCGAACTCAACGGGAGTCACCCCAGCCGCGAAGACCTCATCCACACTGTTGGCCGACGAGACGACGCGGCCAGGACCGCCACCCGATCTGGACTGGCCGAGATCAGCACTCGTTGGATTGGCGGGATCGAGGGCCGAACCCGGGCCGTCGAGGAGCAGGTACATCCGGTTGATGTACGGGTCGCCGTGGCCGCCGTTGTCGTGCGTCGGTGGGTGATCCGGCAGGTCGGGCCGTTCGCTGAACCGGCCCCGGGGCAGGCCGCCGAGCGGCATGGGTCGGCCGTCCCCGCTCAGCACCAGCGCGTCGATGCCGACCACGTCGGGGTAGAGGGGTCGGTCCCGGACCACGCCGTTCTGCGGGTCCACGTAGAGCACCGTGCCGTTCTGGTTGAGCGCCACCCAGGCGTGCGAACCACCGTGCGCCCACTCGGTGACCAGGAACGAGTAGCTGCCGTGGCCGCCCAGAAGCAGTTGGTCGTGCAGGTTGCGGTAGCCCTGGTCGGCGGCCTGCCGAGCCTGCCCGGCGTCCGCTCGTTGGCCGGACGCCGGGGCGAGGAGTTGCTGGAAGCGCCCCCCGGTCACGTCCTCGACCCGGCCCGGGCCGCCGGCCTCGCCACGGATGGGACGCCGGATGTCACCGTCGAGGTAGCCGTCGAAGGTACGCGGCGCCGAGACGCGGGGTCGCCCGTGCACCCAGGTCTCGAAGAGCGACAGTGTGCAGTCCAGGCAGTTGATGCCCCGGGTGGCGTCGGCTGCGGGACCGCCGTCGTTGAGGAGTCGGAACCAGCCGCCCTGCCGGGGGTCGGCGGTGCGGATGATGGTGCCGTCCGGCTCGCGGGGCATCTGCCGTTCGACGTCGACCTGGTGCAGGGCGAGCGGCGGACGGAGTCCTCCGGGCTGCCCGTACGGCCGGGAGTCGTCGATCGGCGGCGGATCGTCGTCGCCGGTGAGCCTGGACGGGCCGGCGGTCTCCACCGCGCCGAGGGCGAGCGCGCCCACGTCCCGGTTGGCGTGCTCGAAGGTGGCGCTGATGTCCACGACCGGCGGGGCCGTGCTGCCAGCCAGCACCGCGTCTGCCAGGTCACGCCATTGCGAGTACGCGCGAGCCTCCTCGTTCGCGGCGCGCTGCCAGCCGTCGGCCCACTGCCGGTTGCCGGCTTGGTGCAGCTGCCGGGCGTAGGTGGCGTACTCGACGACTCGGCGATCGTGTTCCATGGCGCGGGTGTGCAGACGGGCGGCTTCGGACTGCCGGCGGTTGGTCTCGAACCCTTTGCGCAGTGATTCGTAGTGCTCCTGGTAGCGCCGCCGCTCGGCGGCTTCCGCGGCGGCGGCCCACTGCGCCGCGTACGAGTCGTTGGTTTCGGGCTCGCGCATCGACGGGGCACCGAACGCCGCCACGTCGACGGGGATCGACGCCCTTCCCCGGGCTGGGTGGTCGGGCGCTCGTACGGGTGCGGGCGTTCCCCGCGTGGGGACACGCGGCGGCACGGCGAATCGACCCACCACCGGTGGCGTGGAGGCGACCGGCGGCGCACCGTTGGTGGCGGTCGGGACGCCGTAGGTGACCGGCGTCGCCGGGCCGGGGCTGATCGTCGGTGCGGAAGGGCTGGTGACTGGAGACCAGGCGGTCGGGCCGGGGGTGGTGGCGTGTGGCGAGTTGCCAGGGTGGGCCGGCGGCGCACCGGTGGCAGGTGGCCCACTGTTCGATTCGAGAGGGCCGACCACTGGCGCCGCCGCCGAGAGCGTGGGGTCGGCCATGACCGGGTGCGGTACGCCCGTTCTCTCGTCGAACGGCGCGACCGTCGATGGGGTCGCCTCGGTCGGGTGTACCGGGCGTTCCGTCGCGTCCACGTCGGACACCGACTGGACCGGCATCGGTGAGGACACCGGCACGTCGGGTGCGACCGGAGACGCCGGCGCGGCTGCCCGCGTCTGCTCGACGCCCGGTGACGTCGGCGCAACCACCTGGTTCGTCGGCGCAGCCAGCTGGTTCGTCGATGCCGCGGCGACGGTCTCCGTCGCCTGCGTGGGAACGCCACCAGCCGTAACCAGACCACCCGCAACCGCGCCACTGGCAGCCCCCGCGACCGTAGCCCCGACCGCAGGCGAGACCGCCGCCTCAGACGCAGCCCCCGCCGCAGACGGGACCGCCGCAGACGGGACCGCCGCAGAGGCGGCTTCCAGGGAGGAAGACGCCCCCGAGAAGGCCGCATCCGCCGCGACGGGCACCACGGGCGGAAGGGAGGGACCCGCGAACGACGCTCCGGCGAGGGCGTTGGCCTGCGCGTCGAGCCGCGCGCGTAGCGCGTGGTCGGTCTGGCCGGTCGCCGAACCGGTGGCCCCGGACGCGGCGGCGCGCGCCACGTCCTCCATTGAGGTCGGCCCCTGACCGGTGGCCAGGCTCGCCGCGCTCTCGGCGAGGACCTCGCCGGTCATCTCCCGCCCCAGGTGCTCCCCGACCCGCGCCGCTCGCCCGGTCGCGTGCCGGCCCAGGCCGGCCAGCGGGGCCACCGCCCCGCCAGCGAGCCCACCGACCGCCGAGGCGCCGAGGTCGGTCAGGTCCAAGCCGTGTGCCCGTCCGGTGGAGTTCTGGTACGCCTGTGTCGCCAGGGTGACCCCGGCCTCCTCGGTGGCCTCCTCCAGCCCTTCGCGGGCGGCCCGCTTGGCGAACCCGCGTGCACCCCCTCGGGCGACCTCCTTGGCGGCCCGCTCGCCGGCCTCCTTGAGCCCGTGTTTGAGGGATTTGGCGGCCAGTTGGCCCATCAGCCGCCTGAAGATCTGTTGCACCAGCAGTCGGGTGGCGGTGATCGCCACGCCAGCGGCCGGGGTTGCGGCACCGGCCGTCAACACCGCCGCGACCGCCACGGAGAGCAACTCGACGACCAGGATGCCCAGCTCGATCCAGACTTCCAGCTTGGCGCCCTCGATGTCGCATCCGCACTCCTCGACCAGTCGGCCCAGGTCGGCCGTGACCGCGAGCAGGACGGGAAGCGGGGCGTCGGCGCCCTCGGCGATCCCGCGCCAGGCTGCCTCGAACGCCGCGTCGACCGCCCCGACACCGCCGTACCCGTTGTGCACCTCGACGGCGGCCGCGGCGGCGTCGGCGTGCGGCCCGGCGAGCACGGAGGCGACCGCGTACCACTGGTCGGCGACGTCCCAGACTGCCCGCTCGTTGCCCTCCGGCCACTGCACGCCGACCACCCAGTCGAGGGCCTCGTAGATCCAGCCGGGCACGTCCCACGGCGCGTGGTCCAGTGGGTGCGGGATGGGACTCGGCAGCACGCTCATCGGGATCGTCGGTTGTCAGCGCCGGTCGGCGGCCCGACCGAGGCGGGTGGCGTTGGCGGCGTCGGTCTGCACGCTCGCGTCGACCGACTGGACCACATCGCTGCCCATCTCGGTGAGGCGGTGCCCGACGCCCACCCAGGCGCGCAGCACGGTCTGCTCGAACCCGCGGTAGTTGCGCTCGAAGGCGGCGCCGATGTCGTCGCGGCCCCACGGCCGGGCGCCGCTGGCGGCCTCGATCGCGCCCCCGTCCGCCGCCCGACGGGCCGTCACGGCCTCGCCGGCGAGCGCCAGGTCGGCGCCACCCCGGCGGGCCCGGGACGGATCAAGCCAGAGCTGCCCGTCGGTCATGGCTTCGCCTCACCCTTGTCGAGCGCGGCGTCGGCCCGGCCGAGCAGCGCGGCGTAGTCGCCGGTTTTGAGGAAGTCCACCGTCCCGGAGCCGGCCGGCATGCTCTCGGCGACGAGGTCGCGGGTGGCGTCGGCGGCGGCGGTCGCGGCGGTCCGGATCGTTTCGGTGATTTTCCGGCCGAGCGCCCCGGCGTCCCGGTCCCGATAGATGGCCGAGGTCAACTCAACCTCGATCAACTGGCCCTGCGCGCCCACGGTCGCGGTCACCTGCCCGTCGGCCGACCGCCGGGTGACCCGCAGCGCGGCAAGCCGCGCCTGGAGAGTGTCCAAACCGGACCTGAGCTGCTGGTATTGCCCATACAGGTCGTCGAATCGGGCCCGTAGCTCGCGATTGACATCCCGGTCCGCCTGTTCGTCCACCGCCGCCCTCCCGTCACCGTCGGTAGAGCGAAACGATACCGGCTGCCATCGATCCGTGTAGTCCGGTAGTTTCAATGCGTGATCGACCGTCAACAGGCCGAACAACTCGCCGCCACCTGGGCCCGCCGTGACTCGCAGCGCCTCGGCCACGAGTGCAGCGCGATGGTCGACGAGTTCGACCTGGGTTACGTCATCACGTCCGTCGTGCCCAGCGAGGTGCGCACGGTGCCGGGCGACCTGCCGACGACCGTCATCGACAAACAGACCGGCAGGGTCACCACCTGGCCCCGGGTGCCGAGCACTGTGGTGGCGGAGATGTACCGGCGTAGCCAGCCCGCGGGGCCGACCGCCCCCCGCACCGTCGACCCATCGAGCCTGCTGCTCCGGGAGATAAGCCGGGGCGCCACCCCGAACACCGCAGCGCACCTGACCATCGACGGGCGGATCTGGACGGCCCAGGGCACGAAGGCCGACGTGCCACTCAACCATCACCCGCTGGTGCGCGACTATCTGGACCAGCTACCACCCGGCGAGTTGGTCCGCGGCGGGGAGGCTCATGCCGAGCTGATCGTGGTCTCCGACGTCCTGCACGAGTACGACCACCGCCGCGCCGCCGAGGGCATCGCTCCGATGGGGCGGGCCGAGGCAGCCGCGCTCCTGGAGGATGCCCGCTTCGAGATCTTCCGGATCCGTGAGCCGGGTGATCCCGCAGGTGGGCCCGCCGAGCGGCCCTGCGACTCGTGTCTCTCCTTCCTGGTGCGGGCGAACGTCCTGCCGGAAGCTGCTCGCGCCTACGCCGAGACCTGGAACGCGCCGGAGGCGACCGACCCCGATCCCGGGCGCTTCCCCCCTGAGGTCGCCAACGCGCTGGTCGCGGCCGGCTGGCGGCCACACATCGGCGATCAGATCATGGCCGCTGCCGCCGTACGGGACGTCACGTCGGTGCCGGGGCGCGACCATCGGCACGAGGTCTTTCCCGCCGCCGTGGAGGCGCTCACCGCGTTCCCCAGTCTGGTCGGGGCGCGGCGCGGCCGGGGCGAGCAGGTGTGGATCTCGCGTTTCGACATTCGCCCGCACACCATCGCGCACACCGCCGACACCCTCGCGGACTTCGGCGCGGTGCTCGGCGTGCGCCTCTTTCCGATCGGCACCGAACAGCAGGACAGCATCCTGGCGGTGGACGAGCGCGGCCGGGTCTTCGCGCTCGATCAGGCCGGCGAGTGGTTCCTCGGTGACACCGTCGACGCCGCGCTGACCACTCTGCTGCTCGGCCGCGCCCCCGCCCGGGTGCGCGACGACGGCACCTGGCAGGCCGACTAGCGCGGCAGCGACGGCGGCGTCGACCTGGTCGGGTGTGGCAACTGTCGACGGAAACAGTCGCGATAGCCCTTGTCTGCCGCGAATTCGGTAGCGAAGATGGCAGAGAGATTGCGATAACCGCCGCCCTCGGCCCCCTCGGAGTGATCCCGTCATGAGTGACCAGCAGCAGCTGCGCAACTTCGTCAACGGCTCCTACGTCGACCCGGCCGACGGCGGCTACGCCGACCTGGTCGACCCCTGCACGGGTGACGTGTTCGCCCAGGCCCCGGTCTCCGGCGCCGCCGACGTGGACGCGGCGATGAGCGCCGCCGCCACCGCGTTCGAGAGCTGGCGGGAGGTCACCCCCGCCGAGCGGCAGCGGGCGCTGCTCAAGCTCGCCGACGCCGTGGAGGCGCGGGCCGCCGAACTGGTCGACGCCGAGGTGCGCAACACCGGCAAGCCCCGGCAGCTCACCGCGGACGAGGAGCTCCCACCGGCGGTGGACCAGTTCCGGTTCTTCGCCGGTGCCGCCCGGATGTTGGAGGGGCGTTCCGCCGGGGAGTACCTGGCCGGGCACACCTCCTACGTGCGGCGGGAGCCGATCGGTGTCTGTGCGCAGGTCACTCCCTGGAACTACCCGCTGATGATGGCGGTCTGGAAGATCGCCCCGGCGCTCGCCGCCGGCAACACGGTGGTGCTCAAGCCGTCGGACACCACACCGGTGTCGACGCTGCTGCTCGCCGAGATCGCCGCCGAGTTCTTCCCGCCGGGGGTGTTCAACGTGGTCTGCGGCGACCGGGACACCGGTCGTACCCTGGTGTCGCACCCGACCCCGCAGCTGGTGTCGATCACCGGCTCGACCCGCGCGGGCATGGAGGTCGCCGCCGCGGCGGCCCCCGACCTGAAGCGCACCCACCTGGAGTTGGGCGGCAAGGCCCCGGTGGTGCTCTTCGATGACGCGGACGTGGCGGCGGCGGCCGAGGCCATCGCGCTGGGTGGCTACTTCAACGCCGGGCAGGACTGCACCGCTGCGACCAGGGTGCTGGCCGGCCCGGGCGTCCACGACGACTTCGTGGCGGCGCTCGCCGAGCAGGCCCGCACCACGAAGACCGGGGCACCGGACGACGCCGACGTGCTCTACGGCCCGCTGAACAACGCGAACCAGCTCGCCCGGGTCAGCGGTTTCGTGGACCGGTTGCCGGACCACGCGGCGATCCAGACCGGCGGGTCCCGGCAGGGTGAGCGCGGCTACTTCTACGCGCCGACGGTGGTCTCCGGGCTGCGGCAGGCCGACGAGATCATCCAGGACGAGGTGTTCGGGCCGGTCATCACCGTGCAGCGCTTCTCCGACGAGGACGAGGCGGTGCGCTGGGCCAACGGCGTCGACTACGGCCTGTCCGCGTCGGTGTGGACGCGGGACCACGGGCGGGCGATGCGGATGACCCGTCGACTGGACTTCGGCTGCGTCTGGGTCAACACGCACATCCCGTTCGTCTCGGAGATGCCGCACGGGGGCTTCAAGCACTCCGGGCACGGCAAGGACCTCTCGGTCTACAGCCTGGAGGACTACACCCGGATCAAGCACGTCATGCACAACATCGAGGGCTGACCCATGGCATCGTCGGAGGAGCTGCACAAGCGGCGCGGTGATGCCGTCGCCAGGGGTGTCGGCAGTGTCATCTCGTCCTACGTGGACCACGCGTCCGGCGGGACGGTCACCGACGTCGACGGCCGGGAGTGGATCGACTTCGCCGCCGGTATCGCGGTGACCAGCGTGGGCAACTCCGCCCCGAGGGTGGTCGAGGCGGTCCGGGCGCAGGTCGAGCGGTTCACCCACACCTGCTTCATGGTCGCGCCCTACGAGTCGTACGTGGCGGTGTGCGAGCAACTCAACGCGTTGACGCCCGGCGGGTTCGAGAAGCGCTCGGCGTTGTTCAACTCCGGCGCGGAGGCGGTGGAGAACGCGGTGAAGGTCGCCCGGCACGCCACCGGGCGGCCAGCGGTAGTGGTGTTCGACCACGCGTACCACGGCCGAACCAACCTGACCATGGCGTTGACCGCGAAGAACATGCCGTACAAGCACCGGTTCGGGCCGTTCGCCGGGGAGATCTACCGGGTGCCGATGTCGTACCCGCTGCGCGACGGCGGGCTCTCCGGCGAGCAGGCGGCGGCACGGGCCGTCGAGGTGATCGAGAAGCAGGTCGGCGCGGAGAACGTCGCCGCGCTGCTCATCGAGCCGATCCAGGGTGAGGGTGGCTTCGTCGTACCCGCGCCGGGTTTCCTGCCGGCGTTGCGCGCCTGGGCGACGGCGGCCGGGGTGGTCTTCGTCGCCGACGAGATCCAGACCGGTTTCTGCCGGACCGGTGACTGGTTCGCCTGCCAGCACGAGGGCGTCGAACCCGACCTGGTGACCCTGGCCAAGGGCATCGCCGGTGGTCTGCCGCTGGCTGCGGTGACCGGTCGGGCCGAGCTGATGGACGCGGTGCACGTGGGTGGGCTCGGCGGCACGTACGGCGGTAACCCGATCGCCTGCGCCGCCGCGCTGGCCACCATCGAGACCATGCACGAACTGGACCTGGCCGGTGCGGCCCGACGGATCGAGTCGGTGCTGTTCCCCCGGCTACGGGCCATCGCCGACCGGGATCCGCGGGTCGCCGAGGTACGCGGCCGGGGCGCGATGCTCGCCGTGGAGTTGGTGCTGCCGGGCACGCTCACCCCCGACCCGGTCGCCACCGCGGCTGTCTCGGCGGCCTGTCACGCCGCGGGCCTGCTCACCCTGACCTGCGGCACGTACGGCAACGTGCTGCGCTTCCTGCCCCCGCTGGTGATCTCCGATGGGCAGCTCGGCCGGGGCGCGGACGTGCTCGACGCGGCCTTCGGCTGAGCGGCGTGCGGCGGAGGGGCCCGGTGCACCAGGCCCCTCCGCCGATGTCAGCGCAGCACCTCAACCGTGTTGCGGCGTACCAGGTTCTTGCCCGGCTCGCGGATCTGCTCCATGGCGGCGGAGTTGAGCAGCACGCAACTGCCCGACGGGCCGGTCACCGTGACCGTGGTGGCCCGGTTGTTGTCCAGGTTGGTCACCCGCAGGCGGGTGCCCACCGGGAACTGCCCGCTGGTCGCCGCCGGCCCGGCCGCCTCCTCGAAGAAGGTGATCGCCCCCGTGCACGCCGACCGGGGTGCCGGGCCGGGCGCGCCGGGCGACGCGGCGCCGGGGCGGACCGTGCCGGGGGCCGGAGCGCCGGCGGGCGGTGCCGCGCCGTCGACGCGTTCCACCACGTTGCGGCGGATCACGTTCTTCCCCGGCTCCCGGACCAGCTCCATGGCCGCCGCGTTGAGCAGCACACAACTGCCCGACGGGCCGGTCACCGTCACCGTGGCCGCCCGATTGTTGTCCAGATTCGTCACCCGCAGCCGGGTACCCACCGGGAACCGGTCGCTGGTCGCCGCCGGCGCCCCGTCCTCCGCCGAGAAGGTGACCGAGCCGGAGCAGACCGACGACCGTGCCGGGGCCGTGTCGGCGAACCCGAAGCTGGTTCCCACCGCCACACCCACTGCGGCGAGCACCGCCACGCTCGCCGCCAGCACGTGTTTGCGCTGCACCCTCATCGCCGTCACTCCCGTCCTCGGTGGTGTCCTTCACCCACCGGTACGGGCCGCAGCGCCCTACCGTTCAGCCGGCACGGGTATCGATCCTGCGGTGGCCAGGTCCACCGGCCCGTACCGGGTGTGCGGCGCACCGGTGATCAGCGCCCAGTAACGGTCGCCGTACGACCAGTGCCACCACTCGGTCGGGTAGTTCACCATCCCCGCGCCGCCGAGTGCGTCCACCATGATCTGCCGGTGTCGACGGGCGACGCCGCGGATGGTCGGCGCGTCGGTGAAGCAGGCATCGGCGCTCTCCTCCGGGGTGGCGTCGATGGCCGTGCCCAGATCCAACTCCACACCGTCGTCGGTGCAGAGCGTCAGGTCCACCGCGCCGCCAGTGCTGTGCGGGGCCACCTCGACCGGTGAGACGAACTTCGTGGTCTCCCGGTGCAGCCGCTCCGGCGACCAGTCGGGGTGTAGTCGGCGCAGCTCGTCCCGGTATCCGGTGAAGATGGCCAGCTGCGCCCGGTACGGCCGGTAGCCCTCGACCACCAGCAGGCGCAGCCCACCGGGCAGGGCACGCTGCGCGGCGAGCAGGCGCTCCACCACACCGACGCGCAGCTGGGCGTACGCCCCGGCCGGGTCGGCCGCCCGGCCGTCGAGCCGCAGCTCCGGCAGCTCGCGCAGGTCCACCAACGGGTCGCCGTCGTCGGCGCTGGGCACCGCCGCCACCCGGGGATCGGAGAGCAGGATCATCGGAGGCTCCCCGCCATGCTCGCGGACCGTTCCGCGTGGCGGACGCGGGCCAACTCGACGAGCCGGTCCACCACCTCCCGATAGCTGATCCCGACAGCGGCCCACACCTTCGGGTACATCGAATGCGCGGTGAAGCCGGGCATCGTGTTCAGCTCATTGACGTACAGCTCACCGGCCATCTCGTCGTAGAAGAAGTCGACCCGGGCAAGGCCCCAACCGCCGATCGCCGCGAACGCGCGCAGCGACAGCTCACGGACCCGCGCGGTCACCTCGTCCGGCAGCACAGCGGGGACGATCATCGGGTCGGCGTCGCCGAAGTACTTCTGCTGGTAGTCGAACCAGCCACCGCTGACCCGCACCTCGCCCACCGCCGACGCCTCGGGACGCCAGCCACCGAGCACCGCGCACTCCAACTCCCGGCCGGCGACGCCCTGCTCGACCATGACCAGCTGGTCGTGGCGAAGCGCCTTCCGCACGGCGGCAGCCAGGTCGTCACCCTCGCCGACCCGAGAGATGCCGATCGACGAGCCCATGCTGGCCGGTTTGACGAAGAGTGGCCGGCGCAGCCCGGTCACCAGCTTCTCCGGGTCGTCGACCGCCCGGTAGGTGTGCGCGTCGAACGCCACGTACGGGGTGACGGGGATGCCCTCGGCGCGCAGCGCCCGCTTCATCGCCACCTTGTTCATGCCCACCGCCGAGGCGAGGATGCCGCACCCCACGTACGGCACGTTCAGCGACTCCAGCAGCCCCTGCACCACACCGTCCTCTCCGTACGGGCCGTGCAGCACCGGGAAGACCACGTCCAGCTCGGCGTGCACCGCCCCGGGGGCGTTACCGGCGGTCACCTGCACCACGCCCGGACGCGGACCGGCCCGCAGCTCGACGGCCGGCCCGCTCACCACCAGCTGGTCGTCGATGGCCCGCTCGCCGGCCGGCCGGTCGCGCAACTCGGCCAGCAGCGCGTCGGGCAGCAGCCGAAACCCGCCGCTGCGGGTGACGCCGATGGCGACAGTGCGGTAACCGCCGCCGGCAAGCGCCCGAGCCACCCCGAGCGCGGAGGCACAGGACACCTCGTGCTCCGCCGACGGCCCACCGAACAGGATGCCGATACGAATTGGCGCGTTCATGCCGCCGCCCCTTCCCGGGTCAGGTCGCCGGATCGTGGGGCCATCAATCGGGCCACCAACGCCGCCTCCACGTTTCCGCCGGTCAGCACCACGCCGACCGTCCGCTGCCGGTCTCCTTCCGGCGCAAGCCGGAGGGCGCCGGCCAGGCCGGCCGCGCCGGACGGCTCGGCGAGCACCTTCAGCTCCGTCAGGATCAGCCGGAACGCCGCCGCGATCTCGTCGTCGTCGACCCGGACCACCCCGCGCAGCGTGTTCCGCACGATGGCGAACGGCAGCTCACCCACACAGGACGGCCGCAGCCCGTCGGCGATGGTGGGCGCCGGCGCGACCGGCACCCGAACACCCGCCGCCAGGCTGCGGGCGAGCGAGTCGCAGCCCACCGGTTCCACGCCGTACACCTCGATGCCGGAACCGGCGGCGGCCAGGCACCCGCCGGCCACCCCACCACC
>NZ_QGSZ01000292.1 GCF_003857055.1 Micromonospora inaquosa
GGCGGGCGCGCCGGGGGTCACCGGCGTCGCGCCCCAGCCCCGGCCGGTGCCCGGCGTCGACCCGGGCGTTCAGCGGCCCACCCCGGCGGGACGCTCCGCCACCCCGGCCCGTCCCACACCGGCGGCACCGTCGCCCACCCCAGCCCGGCCGACCCCGGCGGCACCCGCACCCAGCCCGGCGCGGCCCGGCCCGTCGGACCTGCTCCCCGACTCGGTGCCGACCGGCGGGGAGTCCGTCGAGGTGGAGCCGACGACCGGCGCGCCGGTGGACGCGGTGCCGCGTCGGGTGCCGGTGCGGCAGCAGGGCCGCCGGCAGCGGGACCGCCAGCCCGACGGCGACCCGCCGGACGACGACGGCGGCGCCTTCTGGGCACCGATCGAGCAGGTGCACTGGGATGGCACCCCGATCCGCAAGGACCCGGCGCCGGAGCGGTTTCGCGGCTTTCGGCTGGCGCGGCGGCGGGCACCGAGCCGCACGCCCCCACCGCCGGATCCGCTGCCCGGGCTCGCCGCGTTGGTGGTGCTGAGCCTGGTCGCGGCCTTCTTCGCCTGGGTGAGCGCCGCACCGTTCTGGCTCGCGGTCGGGCACGCCCGGACGGGCACGGTGGTGATCGACGACTGCTCCGGCGGCGGGCTCACGCAGCGGTGTCGGGGCATCTTCACCGCCGACGACGGGCGGTTCATCGCCCATGGTGTCCGGGTCGGCGGTGTGCCCGTCGACGGGCACGCGGCCGGAACTGCGCTGCCGGCGCGGATGACCGGCCCGGACAGCGGCACCGCGTACGCGGACGTCGGCGTGGGCCGGCACCTGCGCTGGCTGCCCGGTCTGCTGGTGGTGCTGGGCTGCACCGCCGGCATCGTCCGGTGGACCGGATCGGCCCGGGTGCCCGGCCGCCGGCACCGCCGTTGGGCGATGGGCGCCGCCATCGCCGGTCCCACGCTGATCACCGTCGGTTTCCTGGTCGCCGCGTGGTGACCCCGCCGTCAGGGGAGGCCGGTCACCTCGGTCAGCGGTGCACGATCGTGTAGACGTCCCGGCGGCGCAGCGCGTACTCGGTGGCGACGTCGGTGATGGCGTCCCGGCGGGACCGGCCGGCGGCCTCCCGCTCGGCGACGGCGGCGCGCAGGGTGTCGTCGTCGGGGCGTTCGGCGGCGGTCACCGGAGCTCCGGCCACGACCAGGGTGATCTCTCCGCGCGGGTCCCCCTCGGTCGCCCATCGCGCCAGTTCGCCGAGGGGGCGGCGGAGCACTTCCTCGTAGGTCTTGGTGAGTTCCCGGCAGAGCGCGGCCGGCCGGTCCGCCCCGAACGTGTCGGCCAGGTCGGTGAGTGTCGCCCCGATCCGGTGCGGCGCCTCGAAGAAGACGAGGGTGCGCTCCTCGGCGGCGAGCGCGCGCAGCCGGGATCGACGCCCGCCGGGGGTGCGGGGCAGGAACCCCTCGAAGCAGAACCGGTCGCAGGGCAACCCGGAGACGGCCAGCGCGGTGGTGACCGCGCTGGGCCCGGGGGCGACGGTGACCGGCGCCCCGACATCCAACGTGGCGCGGACCAGCCGGTAGCCGGGGTCCGAGACGCTCGGCATCCCGCCGTCGGTGACCAGCGCCACCACGTATCCGCCGAGGATGGCCTCGACCAGCTCGGGGGTGCGCCGCTCCTCGTTGCCCTCGAAGTAGGAGACGATTCGACCGCCGACGGTGAGGTCGAGATCGCGGGCCAGCCGGGTGAGCCGGCGGGTGTCCTCGGCGGCGACCACGTCGGCGCTGATCAGCACCTCCCGGAGTCGGGCCGAGGCGTCGGCGGGGTTGCCGAGCGGAGCACCGAGCAGAATCAGGCGCCCAACTTCGGACATTTCACCCACGAATTCGTCTCCTTCATTGCTGGGAATACCGGTATCAGGGACGACGGACGCCACCGGACACCTTGGCAGCCTACGATCGCCGGGTGACGAGTGCGTCGACAGCGCAGAGCCCGAGCGCCGACCCGGACAAGTTGATCCAGGTGACGGGCGAGCCCAGTGCCACCCCGGAGCCGACGGCACCGAGCGCGGAGGGCGGCGGGGTGGCCGCCGCGGTCCGGCGACGGTTCGCCACCGTCGACACCCAGATGGACCGGTTCTCCTGGCTGGCCACGGCGGTGGTGGTGGCCATCGCGGCGATCCTGCGCTTCGTCGGGCTGTCCAGCCCCAAGGGCAAGATCTTCGACGAGACGTACTACGCCAAGGACGCCTACGGGCTGATCTCCCGTGGTGTGGAGTGGAACTACAAGGACAACGTCCCGTCGTACGTGGTGCACCCGCCGCTGGGCAAGTGGCTGATCGGCGTCGGCGAGTGGGCCTTCGGCTATCAGGACGCCGATTCCAAGGTCTCCGTCCCCGGGCACCTGATGACCACCGCACCGGAGTTCGGCTGGCGGTTCTCGGCGGCGGTGATCGGCACGCTGTCGGTGCTGCTGCTGGTTCGCATCGGTCGGCGGATGTTCCGTTCGACGGTGCTCGGTTGCGCGGCCGGCCTACTGCTCGCCCTGGACGGCTTCCACCTGGTGCTGTCCCGTGCGGCCCTGCTCGACATCTTCCTGCTCTTCTTCGTGCTGGCCGCGTTCGGCGCTCTGGTGCTCGATCGGGACGCCCGCCGTCGGCGCTGGGCACGGGCCCTGGACGACGGGCTCGATCCGAGCCAGCCGGGCCGCGCCGGCCGGCCGCCGACCGGTTGGCGCACCTGGCCGTGGTGGCGGCTGGCGGCCGGGGTGCTGATCGGCTGCGCGTGCGCGGTGAAGTGGAGCGCTCTGTACTTCGTGCCGGTCTTCGCGCTGCTGGTGCTCTTCTGGGAGGTCGGCGTCCGCCGCTCGGCGGGGGTCCGTCGGCCCTGGCGGGACACGCTCGTCGACGAGGTGCCCTGGCTGGCGCTCGCCGGCGTGCTCATGGTCGGCACCTACCTCGCCACCTGGTCGGGCTGGCTGCTCACCGACGACGGGTACTACCGGCTCGCGTCGGCCTTCCCGAGCGCCCGGCTCAGCGACCGCCCGGTGATCGGCCCGCTGATCAACCTCTACGAATACCACCGCGCGGCGTACGGCTTCCACGCCCAGCTTGACGACGCGCACAAGTACCAGTCGTGGCCATGGCAGTGGTTGCTGTTGGGTCGGCCGGTGGCGTTCCATTACGCCGGCGACGGCGTCTGTGGCGCGCCGACCTGCGCCTCGGAGATTCTGCTGCTCGGCACCCCGCTGCTCTGGTGGTCGTTCCTGCCCGCCCTGGTGGCGCTGGTCTGGCTGGGTGTGGCCCGTCGGGACTGGCGGGCCGGCGCGATCCTGCTCACCGTGGCCGCCGGGCTGCTGCCGTGGTTCTGGTTCGCCCTCCAGGGCCGGACGATGTTCTCGTTCTACGCCGCGCCGGCGGTGCCGTTCCTGGTGCTGGCCGTGGTGTATGTGCTGGGCGCGCTGATCGCGCCCGCCGGCGGCGACGTGGGTGCGGTGGCGCCACTGGTGCCCGGTGACCCGAGTTACGAACGCCGACTGGTGGGCAGCATCGCGGCGGGGGCGTACGTGCTGCTGGTGGCGGCCTGCTTCGCGTACTTCTATCCGATTTTTGTCGGCCGGGTGATCCCGTACTCGGATTGGCTGTCCCGGATGTGGCTCGACGGTCGGTGGATATAAGCATCGACAGGCGACGCGCCGCACAGCGCGACGGAAGAAGGGCCCGCACGCCGAAGCGTGCGGGCCCTTCTGACAAAGACGCGCGCCCCGATCGCCTGCCACGGGGGAAGCGGGCGATTGGGGCGCGCAAGAAGAGCTTAACCACCGGGCACCACCGGCACAACGGGTCGACTTGGGTCAGATTTCCGACGGATGATGGCCAGTCCGACACCCTTCCTTGAACAGTTGACCGAGGGTGACCTGGTGTGGACCCAGCGCGCGGACGCGAGCGCCCAGCGGCGCTCCCTGACCAGGCCGGTGGCGTCAGGGCTCGCACCACCGCAACCCAAATGATCATCCAAAGTGGATCTCACTACACTGCGGGCCGTGATCAACTTCAGACGATCGACGGCCGTCCTTCTCGGACTGCTGGCGACCACCGCACTGGCCGGGCCCGCCCCGGCGCAGGCCGACGAGGAGCCGGCGCCCGAGCCGCCCCGGGTCGAGCTGGTGCTCGACGTCAGTGGGTCGATGCGCGCCGCCGACATCGACGGGCGCACCCGGATCGCGGTCGCCCAGCAGGCCTTCAACGAGGTGGTGGACGCGCTACCCGAACAGACACAGCTCGGCATCCGGGTGCTCGGCGCCACCTACCGCGGCAAGGACAAGAAGGTCGGCTGCCAGGACACGCAACAGATCGTGCCGGTCGGCCCGGTGGACCGGTCCGCGGCCAAAGCGGCGGTGGCGACACTACGGCCGACCGGGTTCACCCCGGTCGGGCTGGCGCTGCGCTCCGCCGCACAGGACCTGGGTACCGGGAGCACCACCCGACGGATCGTGCTGATCACCGACGGCGAGGACACCTGCGCCCCGCCGGACCCGTGCGAGGTGGCCCGGGAACTGGCCGCCCAGGGCACCAGCCTGGTCGTCGACACCCTCGGTCTGGCCCCGGACGAGAAGGTCCGCCGGCAGCTGCTCTGCATCGCCAGCGCGACCGGCGGAACCTACACCGCCGCGCAGAGCGCTGAGGAGCTGACCGACCGGATCAAGCAGCTCGTGGAGCGGGCCGGCGACACGCACACCCGGGCACCGACAGTTGTCGGCGGCACGAACGCGTGCGACTCGGCGCCACTGCTCGCCCCCGGCGTGTACGCCGACCGGGAGTCGTTCTCCGAGCACCGCTACTACCGGGTGCCGATCCGCCCCGGCCAGGAGCTGCGGGCTTCGGTGAGCATGGCGTTGGACCGAGCCGTCAACCGGGACTACGGGGTGCTGCTGCGGGCCACCGCGGCCGACGGCCGGGAGCTCGTCCGGGGCGCGGACGCCGGCAGCGGACGGGCCGACGTGCTCTCCGCCGGACTGCGCTGGTCGGCCACCGCCGACGATGAGGACGTGGCGGACACCGAGGAGAGTTCGGCGCCGGTCGCCGAGCCCACCACCGTCTGCCTGGTGGTGAGCAACTCGTTCGCCCCGCGTCCCGGCACCGCGGCGACCCCGGGCATGCCGGTGGAGTTGACCATCGACGTGGTCGCCGCCGCACCCGCACCGGACGGACCGGACCTAGGCCGGGGCTGGGTGCTGCTCGCCCTGCTCACCATCGCCGGGCTGATCACCGGTCTGCTCGCCGGACTGCTCACCCGCTGGTGGGTCGCCACCTGGAGGGAGAACTGATGCGTACCGCACTGTTCCGGTCGATGGCGGCGCTGCTCACCGCCAGCGGGGCCGTCCTGCTCCCGGCTGCGGCCGTCGCCGCACCGACCCCCTCCCCGGGTGCCACGCCGGTGAACCGTGCCGGCACGTCGTTCCTCACCGCCACCCCGATCAGCGCCGGCCAACCGGTACGGGTGGACGCCTCGATCGGCGACCACCTCTACTGGTCGTTCCCGGCGACGGCCGGCCAGGTGCACGAGATCACCGCCACCGTCACCTTCCCGAAGGGACGCGGCGGCGCCTCCACGTGGACGGTGGACGTCTTCGACGGGCTACGGCGACGTCAGGCGTGCACGGCGGGGGCACAGACCCCGACAGTGGACGCGAAGGCGTCGACCGTGGTGCTGGGCTGCACGCTGCGCGAGGTGCGGCCGTGGGCGGAACCCTGGTCGGCCGATCCACTGCCCGGCACGTACGTCATCCGGCTCTCCGTGATCGACCTGCCGGAGCCGGATCTGGGTGCGCCGATCGACGTCGACCTGCTGGTCGGCACCATCGCCGACCGGGGCGCGTCGGCTGACGACGGCGAGTTGGCCGCCCCGCTGGTGCCGAACACCAAGGCCGGCACGGTGCTCAACGGCGTACCCCCGGTGGACGCGGAGGCCGACGACGAGAGCGACCCGCTCGCGGACTGGTTGCCGGATCTCGGCTCGCGCTGGGTCTGGACCGGCATCGGCGGCGTGCTCGCCGCGGTGGCTGGCGTGTTCGGCTTCGCGATGACCCGGCGGCCTCGACGTCGCTGAACGCCCTCTCTGGTGGCCCCGCCCAACGGCGGGGCCACCAGAGGGTCAGCTACGCCGGGAGCCGCGCGGCAACCAGCCGATGAACCGGTCCTGGAGCGACATCACCGGGGCGGCGCGAAGATCTTCCGTGGCAGCGGCGAGGCAGGACCCCAGATAGACGCTGAGCATGGCGCGATCACCCCCGTACTCCGCCAGCAGCCGGGTGCGCTTCGTCGCGCACGGCCACTCGTCACCGCAGGAGCCGCAGCTCCAGCAGGGCGTCTTCGGGGCGTGATCGTCAGCCGACACCCCCGGCCGTTCCGCACCATCGGTCATCGCACGTCCTTCCAGATGTCCACGGGGCTGCCCGTGCCGGCCAGCATTGATGGTGGTCCCCCCGGAGCCATCAGGGAGGGCGCTGCGCGTCCCTCCGGTGTTACATCTTTGCGGTACTTTCAGCGGTCGTGGGAGTCGGAAAGTTGACGGTTGACCGGATGCGCTATTCCTACCGACCAGTAGGGCATCGCGATGCGTGACCTGCTGCCATCGACGGTCGCGGTCGCCATCGCCGGGCCCGACGACTGGACGGGCGAGTTGCTCCCCGCTGAGCAGGCATGTCTCAGCGAACGGGCCGTCCAGACCCGCCGGCGGGACTTTGCCGCAGGGAGGATGTGCGCCCGCAGGGCATTGCGCGACCTCGGCCTGCCGAAGACCGCAGTGCCAGCCGCCGCCGACCGCACCCCGGTCTGGCCGGCCGGCGTGGTCGGCACCATCACCCACACCGCCGGCTACTGCGCCGCCGCCGCGGCGCACACCACCGACATCCGGTCCGTCGGGATGGACGCCGAGCAGCACCGCGAGATCAATCCGGGAGTACGCAGACTCGTGCTGCTGCCCGAGGAGGAGGCCGCCTGCGCGCGGCTGCCCAGCGGCACCTGGTGGCCGGTGGTGCTGTTCAGTGCGAAGGAAACCGTCTACAAGGTGTGGTACCCGGTGGTCCGCAGCTGGTTGGATTTCCACGACGCCCGACTCGACCTTGACCCGGATGCCGGCACGTTCACCGCCCGGATCGCACCGGCCCGGGTGGACGCGGCAGGGGTCGACGACCCGCCGGCATCGATCACCGGCCGCTTCGTGATCGCCGACGGGCTGGTCCGCACCGCCGCCACGCTTCCGCTGCGCTGACCCGGGCCAGCCCGTCTCGGGCGTCGTTCTCGCCCGATGTTGGGCTACCGCGCCCACGCCTCGACGTCGGTGACGACCGGCTGGCCGGTGCGTACCGATTCGCCGATGGCGAGGCTGATCAGGTGGTCCTGGCAGGCCTCGGCGAGGGAGTACGGAGCCGGGCCCTCCTCCCGCGCCCACGCCCCGGTGCGGGCGACGATGTCGGCCACCGCGATGTCGTCGTCGGACATCCCGCTGCCGACGAACGGATTGCGGTAGACCACGTCGCCGTCGAAGCTGATGTGCTTCAGGTCGAGCCCCTCCAGGTTGAGGTCGAGACCGGTCTGGCGTCGCACCAGGGATGACTCCACCGGCGTGGTCGGGTCGACCAGGCGGACCACCCGGTCGTCGACCAGCTCACCGCGCGAGCCACGCACCACCAACCGGCGGGTACGCAACGGGTTCCACCACTGGTTGTCGGTGAAGTCGTACAACCCCATCCGCCCGCCGAAGTCGATGGTCGCGAGGGTCGTGGCGAGCTGCTGCGGCGTGTCGTCACCGCTCCAGCCGGCCGGTGAGAGCGGGTTGGCCAGCGGCGCGACGAAAGCGCGCGCGTTGACCTCGGCGCTCTCGTGACCGACACCGAGCAGGCCACGGATCAGCGACACCGCGTGGTACAGGTGGGTCGACGAGATCTGGACCGAGGTCGGCTCGCCGAGCACCCCGGCGCGGACCAGCGCCAGCCGGGCCGCGTGCCCCGGCATCAGCAGGTACTGCTCGGCGACCTGCACCAGACCGCTGCCCCCGACGTCAGCCCAGAGCGAGCGCAGACCCGCCAGGTCGGCGGCGGGCGGCGTCTCCGCGAGCACCGGCACGCCGGCCACGACCAGCTCCCGGGTCGCCTCCGGCGTCACGGACCACGGCACCGACACGATGACGAAGTCCGGCCGCTCCTGGGCCAGCAACTCCGAAGTCGTCCGGAAGGTCCGCACGCCCCAGTCGGCCGTCACGTCAGCACCCCGCGACTCGGTACGCGTCACCACCCCGGTCACCCGGAACCGCTCGGGAAGCAGCCGGGCCAGGCGAAGGAAGAACTCACCTCGCCAGCCACTGCCGACGATGCCGAACCGGGTCTGGGCCACCGAAGTCATCTGGGCTCCTCACGTAGAGGTCCGGATGCTAACCGTTCCCGGATGAGTTGCTTCGCTACGCTTGCGCTGATGACCATCGACTCGTTACCCGCTGAACCCGCGTCGGCGACCGTCGAGGTGACCGACGCGCGACCGCACCTGGACTACTACCTGGTTGGCGGCCGCGTCCCGGGCACCACTGTCGAGGGCATCGTCGTCGAGGAGTTCACCCGGGACCGCGACTTCACCACGACAGGGCTGGACAGCGCGGGTTGGACCCCGCAGGCCGGCTGGTGGAGTTCCGCCTCGCTGAGCCGCGACATGCGCACCGACCCCGAGGTGCTGGCGCGGGTCGTCCCCACCACTCGCCAGGAGGCCGAGGACGTCTACCGCGCGCTCGGTGGCGGGCAACTGCCGGACGAGACACTGCTCCGTACGCACTTTCTCAACCATCAACCGATCGCGAGCGCCCCGCCGCTGCGGCTCGGCCCCGCCCAGCCGCCGGCCGGCTTCCACGAACGGCGGGTGTACCGCGTCCTCTTCGCCAAGGATCTCCGCGCCGAACAGGTGGCGGCCCTCCGCACGGCCTGGCGGACACCGGAGGCCGGCACGAGCGCGGCCGGCGCGGGCGCATCCGCCGCGAGCGGTCGACTCGACGAGCACGGCGACCAGTTCACCTGGGATCTGCGCCGCGTCGGCCACACCCTCGCCTGGGGCCTCGACGTGACCGCACTGCTGGCGACCGATGCCACCGTGTCGCTCGGCTCGACAGTGTCCGAGCTGACGAACGTCCTGCGGCAGCACGGCCTGATACCCGTGACGACCGAACGCTTCTCCTAGGGCTGGCCCGGCCCATCTCGCTCGCCGAGCTGGTGACCGCCGCGCAGGCCACCCTGGCCGAACTCGAAAAAGGCCGTCTCCGACTCGCGGAAACGGCCTTTGACCTGGGGTGGAGCTGAGGGGATTTGAACCCCTTACACCTCCTGCGCGAAGAGATCGACGCGAGTCGGGCACTTCTGCGGCGCGACCTGTACAACCACCCCCAACACCTCTCGACGTTTGACACGGCTTGCCGGTCCCGGTTGTGCCCGATCCGTGCCCGATGATCTTTAGAAGGGCTCCCCCTGTCATGTCCAGCGGTGCGCCCGCTGCTTAACGAGACGATGTCCGCCTATGCTGTTCGGGTGCTCATGGCCGCCGAACACTGGTACGAGTTGGACTGGTTTGAGTGGCTTGGGGTCGCCGGGCTACCACTGACGTTGTTTGGCCTGTGGCTAACTCTCCAGCAAGCGCGCCAGGCAGCCGACGCTGCCAGAGCAGCGCGTGCGGCAGTTAGGCAGACACAGAGACAGATTGTCGCCAAGCAGCTTCATATCCTGATTCCCCAACTCACCTGGGTTGCCAGAGAGCTAGATGCATCCATAAAGATAAACGACAGCGAATCCACTAAACGCAGTTTGGACGACTGGCGTCGACATGCAAGCCATGTACATGGACTGCTTTCCAGCGAATCCGAGTACGAGCAGGAGAGCCTTCTGGAAGCCTTGGTATCCAGCACTGGCCTAGCACGGACCGCAGCCCGAAGCCTGCTTTCCGGAGAGGAAGGGCCAGTGCTACCCAAATGCAGGAGAGCGCACGATGCAATTGGCAGCACATGCGATGAGCTAATAAAATGGGCAGGGAAGAACGCAAATCAAGTCATCACGGGAGATGAAGGCGCATGAGCAAGGAGCAGGACATCCGGCGTCGCATGGCGGATCTTGCCAGCAGCCTTCTTGCCGCGACCCTGGAAGGCCGCATTCAGTGGTCTACGACGGACGACGAGGATCAGTATCTTTACGCTGGCTCAAAATCGTCAGTTTTGATTGAACAGGATCTTCACCACTCGCGCTGGAACCACAAGCTGGCGATTCTCAACACCCGAGGCACAGAGGTCGAATCAATAGCGGACGACTGGGATACGAATTCCGTCCCTCCGCAGCCGGATCCAGTGAACATCATCCTAGAACAACTCTTCGACGCGAGTCGTCGGCAGGCCCTAGGCGTGGATGATCTATTGGACAGTGCAATGCACGACATTGAAAGGGGTTACACAAAACCCGTACCGCCAAAACCGCAACACCCCTTCGACGAAGAGCCCCCCTTCTAGCGACCAACCATCCCGTCTGCCGTCGACCCGCACACCGTGGAGCGGGCCAGGGCCAGGGCGCCAAGGTGGAGCGCCCAACTGGACGAACGACCTTGGCGCCCTGGCCCTGGTCTGCTCGGCTCCGCCCGGGTCGATGGCGGTCGGGATGGGCTCAACCATCCTGGAGCCCGAGCGCCGCCGCCGGAGGCAGGATCTTGCCCTCTCAACACTCAAGCCCCGAATCTGTCAGCAACTATGGCGGTCCGGGGCTTCGTCGTGTGTCGCGCCGCCGGCGGGCTGTCACCGTCGCGCTGGCGGCCGAAGGCCAGAGGCGCGGCGGCGGGCCATCGGCCCGGCCCTGGTTCGGCGGCGCGAGCGGCCTGCGAAGCGGGCCGCCTTGATCCCGTACAGAAAGTTCTCACAAGACTGGATCACCCCCGAAGCCACCTCGGCTGGGTGGCAAAGTCGGCCCGACTTGGCGATAATGCAGGCGTGACGACACCTGACCCAAGCGCTGAGTGGTGGACAACTTCTGACGTTGCCGCCTATCTCGGCGTCCAGATCGGAACGGTCAGCTCTTACCGGAATCGCAATCAGATGCCCGAGCCTGACCGAACTCTTGGACGCACTCACCTTTGGCGGCCGGAGACCATCACCACGTGGAACGAAGGACGGCCAAGGCTCGGGATTGGCGGAAAAACTGCCGACGCCGACCCGCGTGGCACGTTCTTGCAGGTGTCCACGGCGTTAGAATCCCGTGAAGCCGCCGAAAAGCTGGCTCGCGAGATTGTCGAGGCGAAGCTGTCAGCGGGAGCCCAGATCATCGGACCCGTTACATCGGCCTTCTGGCACCTAGGCGAGTTCGGTACGGGCGAAGAATGGCAACTCCTACTCAAGACTCATTCCGACCGGTTCGAAGATCTTCAGGCGTATCTCACGGAGCATCACCCCTGGACCAATCCAGAGATTGTTGCAGTTCCGATCGTCGCGGGATCTGACGCCTATTTGTCGTGGGTACGGAAGACAGTCGAGCAAGGCGAGGAAAGCTAGCGGATCAAGACCTGGCCTTCTCTAGCAAGTCAGACACCATCGGCACGCTGTGGTGACTTGCGAGCTGCCGCAAGATGGGTTGCAACCTTTGACGCGGACGAACGGATGCAACCCCTGCTGAGAGGTTGAGGACTCGGTCTGCGATCCCTGCTGCCGCCTCGATCTCGCCCGCCGTCAGGTACGCGTCTGCGAGCCAACACGAATACAAGGCTTTGTCCCGAGCATGGGCGTCATCGAAGCCGCGGAGCGCATCCTCCAGGAGCGGAACGGCTCGCAGCGGTCGACGCAACTCGGTCCAGCACCTGCCCGCCATGATCTGTAGTTCCTGCTCATCTACCCAGCTCGACCAATCCGGCTGGGACCTGCCTTGGTTGCTCGCCAGGGCAGCCTGGGCAGCGGCCAGCGCCTCGTCTGCTTCCCTGGCGTTCCCTGCCACCGCGTGTGCCCAGGCTCGCCGCTCATGCAGCAACGCCCCGACGGTGGCCGGCACTCCCCCGTCGGCTGCCGCACATGAGGCTTCCGCGACCTCCACGGCCGCCTTTGGATTACTACCGATCGTCTGGTAGGCAAGGAAAGCTAGAGCGTTTCCAGCAAGGGCGGGATCCGATATCCGCGTCGACACACTGTGGCTCTCCTTGTACAGGTGTTCGGCGGCGACGTGGTCACCAGCATCGAAAGCCGCCCATCCAGCCTGCTGAGCCTGCTCTGCAAGAATTGCTAGGAGCTTGCTCTCGGTAGCGGCCGAATAGCTACTGCCACGCAAGATTGCCTTAGTTGCCTTGTATTCGGCGAGATAGATACCTGACGTATCGCCGCCGCCTAGGACGTCGTCCAGGCGACGCAAACGAGCGGTTCGCCGTGCGAGCATCGCTGGCACATCGGAACCGATCCGGCCCCGTGGAACTTCCTCCAGCAGGGAAGGAATACCGAGAGCCGTCCCGGCTCCAATAGCCGAAACACGCAGGAAGTCTCTTCTTTTCACGGCTTCATCTCCGCTCGACCTAACCGCCTCCAAAGCGGAGGGCGCCTCCCAGCCTCGGGGAGATAGACCCAGCATATGGCCGGGAATCCGTAGAGCATCAGAAATAGCGGCGATTTTTTCGTATGTCGCTATACTTCCCTGCCCCCGGGCGAGAGTCCCGACTCGTTCGGGCTTTATTGCGCAAGCCTCGGCGATTTTCGAATAGCTAATACCTGCCCATTTGCGGGCAAGGACGAAGACTGCACCAAAATCGTGGCGAGCAATTGCATCCTGCATATCCGCGCGTTGCAGCACGTGCGGGGGGATAGCAGTTGGTGAGGCCTGAGGATGCATCAACCCTCCACGTCCTGACAGCTCATGCATTGGTACCACTCGCTCCCGACCCTACCCACCATGGGTACCCCCACGCGAGGCAAGAAACAGACCCCACCCCGGGGCCATGCTGATGCACATGGATCGGTGGTCCACCGAAGGACCGAGAGGATCGATGCTTGACGTGTGCTGAGTCAGTCAGTACGTTGTAGTCAGTACCGAGTGGGTACTGAGTCTAACCCGGGGCGTCTGCCCCCAGTCGAGAAGGAGTCAGTTATGGGACGTCTGCTGCTGGACACCTCGCGGGTGTCGTACGAGGTGGCGGTGAACCCGGTTCCGAAGCTGGACCAGTCGGGTCAGCAGAAGTTCGACCGGGAGACGAAGCAGCCGATGTGGGCGGTGCAGCTCTACGCCCTGTCGGAGGGAAGCGCGGAGGTCATCAACGTGACGGTGGTCAGCCCGGTGATGCCGGCGGTGGCTGTTCGTCAGCCGGTGGTGCCGATGGACCTGGAGGCGCTGCCCTGGGTCAACGACCGGGACGGGAAGGTCCGCTCCGGTGTGGCGTTCCGGGCTTCGGCTTTGACCGCGATGGAGACCGCCGCCGTCTAGCGGCCGGTGTTTCTGTTCGGCTCCACAAGAGGTGAAGAGGTGGACACGGGGTCGCCGTTGATTGGCGTCGTCTGCGACCCCGCGTCCTGTCCAACAAGGTCCCTACTAGGGAGGACTTGTCGTGTCCAAGTCTAGCCAGAGGTCCCCGTTCGGCTGGTCGAACCGTGGGGGTCAAGTCACTGTCATCGAAGCGCCGGTTGCCCGCTCGTACCGTCGTCGGGCCGTCATCGCGTTCTGGGTCACCCTCGGTGTGGTTGGCCTGCTGGCCGCCATGGTGGCCTCTGAGTACCTGCACCCGATCCTGGGTGGTCTGCTCGGCGTCGTTCTCGGCGCTGTTCTCGGCGCGGTGGTGTTCGCGCTGATCGTGGCGTGGCCGGTCCTGCGCGTGTTCTGGCACTGGCTGCCGGAAATCGTGTTCGGTCTGGCCGTCGTCTACGGCTGGACGACGTTGATGGAGTCGACCCCGTTGTGGGGTTCACTGCTCATTGTCGCCCTGGTCGTCGGCGTCCCCGCCGCCATCGCACCTGTGCGCCGTCGGGTCATGGCGTGGATCTGGTGTCTGATCGTGCGGCATCGGCTGCGGTTGTGCTTCGCGGCGTTCATCGCCACCAACCGGCACGGCTCGCTCCCGCTGATCCTGCTCGCCCGGCCGACCCCGGCCGGTGAACGTGTCTGGGTGTGGCTGCGCCCCGGTCTGTCTCTGCGGGATCTGGAGCAGGACGACCAGGTGCAGAAGCTCGCTGTGGCGTGCTGGGCCAACGAGGTCCGCGTCATGCGCGCCGGCCGCAAGTACGCCGCACTGATTCGCATCGACATCACCCGCCGCGAGCCCTTGGCGCACACCGTCGTGTCGCCGCTGCCGGACTACGTCCCCAGGGACGTTCCGGCCAACGCTCCCACCTCTCCGGGCATGCCGCCTGTCGGCCTGGACCTGCCCGACGTACCCGACGTGCCGGTCAGCGCACCGACCGACACCCCCCGCCAGCGCAAGCCGCGCAACCCCACCACGCCCACTGCGAGCCCGAACGGGTTCGACCCCTCCGACTACGCCTAACCACCGGGACGGCGCGGACCAAGCACCCCTGACGGGTCGAGCGTCCGCGCCCCTTCCCGATCCCCCACCCGCTCATGACACGTACGTGTCAACCGACCCCGGGAGCCCTGCCATGGACCTCACGGACACCATCGAACTACCCCCGCAACCGGATGCGCCGCAGACGGTGCCGGTCGGCGCGGGACTGTCCATCTTCGATCCGGTCTTCCTCGGCATCGATGAGTTCGGCCACCCGGCCTACCTGCCGATGATCTACCGCAACATCCTCATCGGCGGTGAACCCGGCGCGGGCAAGTCGTCGCTGCTCAACACGATCGTTGGTCACGCCGCTCTGTGCCCGGATGTCAGGTTGTGCCTGCTCGACGGCAAGCAGGTCGAACTCGGGCTGTGGAAGGACGCCGCCGACGTGTTCGTCGGCCCGGACATGGACCACGCCATCCGCACCCTGCGCCGGGTGCAGACGGTGATGGACAACCGGTACTCGTTCCTGCTGGCCCGGCGTCGCCGGAAGATCGGCCCGAACGACCTGTTCGGTCAGATCCTCGTGGCCTGCGACGAGATCGCCTACTTCTCCGCCACCGCCGGGGACAAGAAGGACCAGGATCTGTTCGCCGCGCTGCTGCGCGACATCGTCGCCCGGGGCCGCGCCGTCGGCATCATCGTCGCCGCCGCGACCCAGCGCCCGTCGTCGGACATCATCCCGCCGTCACTGCGGGACCTGTTCGCGTGGCGGTTCGCTGGCCGCTGCACCAACGACGTGTCCTCCGACATCGTGCTCGGGCACGGCTGGTACGCCCGCGGCTTCTCCTCCAACAGCATCGACCCGAACAACCAGGGCGAGGGCTACCTCATCGCCGAAGGCGGCATCCCCAACCGGGTGAAGGCCGCCTACATGACCGACGCCGACATCATCCGCGTCGCCGACTACGCCACCTGGACCCGCCGCCGCTCCGGCCTCGCCGCCCCCGCCGATCTGCGGACAGCGGCATGAGCACCACCACCGCTACCCCGACCCGGGTCCTGGACCTCGTGCTCGTCGGGAGCGGCGAGGACATCGCCGCCCTGACCGTCATCGCCCGACACGCGGGCGCCCTGGTCTACCGCTCCGCACCCGCTCCTGTCAGCGACGGCAGACACCGGGTGATTCTCCGGCTCCACCTGCACCACCGATAGAGACGGCCGACGAACCGGGACCAGCCCTAGGAAGCAACCCCGGCTCGCCGACCCAACCACCGCCCACGAAAGGACGTGGCCGCCATGAACCCTACCCAAAAACAGCCCACCACCCCCGGCGCGCTGGCCGACCTGACTCCGGCCGACACCCTGCGCTGCGCCGCCCGCTACCTCGAAATCCGAGGCTGGACCAAGAGCGTCCACTACGACCGCACCACCGAAACCCCGTTCCCGCCGGCCTGCATCACCGGCGCGATCGGGATGGCCGTCTACGGCGATCACACGCCGCTCCAGACCGGGAATGACGGCGACTGCGATCGCGCCCTGCGGCACCTGGCCGACTACCTGTGGCGCGACGGCCACGTGTCCGAGTCCGACTTCTTCGGGGCGCTGTGCTGCTCCGACCGGGAAATCGTCGCCGACTTCAACGACTACGCCGGTCACACCCTCACCGATGTTCTCGACGTCCTGCGCGACGCCGCCGATGACTACGACTGGACCCACGCCACCGAGGACGACCTCGAAACCTACGCCGAACACGAATACGACCAGGAACGGTTGCCGACCCGCGCCGGCTTCCTCATCTGGCGGGCTGCCCGATGACGCCCCGCCTGCGTGCCCTGGTCACCGCCAGCGCCATCAGCGCCGCCGCTACCGCCGGCTACCTCACCGCACGGCACAGCCTGCGGGCTGAACTGCTCGCTGTCCGGCACGCCGCCTGTCACGACCCGCTGACCGGCGTCCACAACCGCGCCGGCTTGTCGGCCGCCGCTGACTCGTTTATCACTACCGCCCACACCACCGGCCGACCCGTCGCCGTGGTCCTGGTCGACCTGGTGGGCTTCAAGAAGGTCAACGACACCCACGGCCACGACGCCGGTGACCACATCCTCACCACCGTCGCCCAACGGCTGACCGGCATCGCCGGCCCCGCCGGCATCTGCGCCCGCCTCGGCGGCGACGAATTCGCCCTCATCACCACCGGCCCCGCCACCCGGCACGACGACGCCGATACCTGGCTGGCCGACTGGCTCACCCACATCCACACCCGCCTGACCACACCGGTCAGCTACCACGGCCGAACCCTTTCCGTCGGCGCGACTCTCGGCGCGGTCCTGGCCCACCCCGGCAACCCCGCCGCCGCATGGCTGCACCACGCCGACCTCGCCATGTTCGCCGCTCGCGCGAACCGCCGGACCACTGCCGTCTTCACGGACACCGTCGACACCGCCGCCGCTACGCGGCCGACCGATCGGCTCCGTGACCTGGCTCGTCCGACCAGTCCCCTCGCCGCCGCCCCAACCACCTGGAGGGCCGCATGACCACCGCCGTCGACATCACCGACGTGACACGTACGTGTCAAAACGACATCTCCACCGCCGCACTTGTCGGCGCGCTCGAAGCGGCCTGGGCCGCGATCCGCGACCAGCACACCGACGTCCCGGCCGCTGTTCTCGTGGTCGGCTCCGGCTCCCCCAGCAAGCCCAGTCAGGGCATGAAGTGGGGCCACTTCGCTGCCCTGCGCTGGCAAGCCGGCGAACAACAACTGCCCGAAATCCTCATCTCCGGTGAGGGACTGTCCCGCGAACCGGAAGCCGTGTTCACCACCCTCCTGCATGAGGCAACCCACGCCCTCGCCGACGTGCGAGGCATCCAGGACACCTCCCGGCAGGGCCGCTGGCACAACAAGAAGTTCGCCACCCTCGCCGCCGAGCTCGGCCTGTCCACGACCAAGGACGACAAGCTCGGCTACTCGCCCTGCACCCTGACCGACCTCACCCGCGCCCGCTACCGGCCCGCCATCGCCGGTCTGTCCGTGGCGCTGCGTTTCTACCGCCACCCCGAACCGACCGGGGAAGGCAAAACCCGCACGAACAACAACAACGGCGTCTCGTGCGAGTGCGAGTGCCCCCGCAAGCTGCGCATCTCCACCACGGCCTTCGAGGAAGGGCCGATCGTCTGCGCGGTCTGCTCGGCGGCGTTCCTGCCCGAGGACATCGACCGCGACACCTACGAACACCCCACCTTCGCCACCGGCACCCCCGCCGTTGACGACGACCAGGACCAGGACGACGCCGACTCGGAGGACCCGATGGTCTTTTACGACCCGACCGGCGAGCGCTACGGCCTGCCGACCTACCCCTTCAAGTTCGCCCCCGACGGGCTGCTGACCCGCCGGCAACTGCGGACCCGCAACCTGCGCCCCGGCGGCCAAGAACCCGCCGCGCAAATCATGTGGCGTCGCGGTAAGCGCGTCGCCTACCTGTTCCGCCTCGACCTCGCTCTCCCGAAGCGGACCGCGACCCCCGCCCAACAGGCGGCCATCGCCAAGGCGCTCACCGCGCGGCGTACCTGCCCCGACTGCCGGCAGGTCAAGCCCTACTACATCCCCCGCCGTACCGGCTCCTGCCTCGACTGCACCCCTGGGGTGAACTGATGACCACGACGAACCTTCGTCCCACCCGCTGGGCCTACCTCGGCCTTGTCCTCGGCGGACTCGTCTCCGTCGCCGCGAACATCGCCCACTCCTTCATCGCCCCCAAGGGCGCACCGCAGGACTGGACCCCTGAGCCTGGCGCGGTTGTCTCCGCGATCGTCTGGCCGCTGTTCCTGTTCATCGCCATCGAAATCCTTGCCCGCACCCCCTGGCCTTCGGGCTGGGGCTGGGACGTCCTGCGCTGGGTCGGAATGCCGCCCGTCGCCCTGGTCGCCGCGTTCGTGTCCTACCAACACCTGTCCGGACTCCTACGTCACTACGACGAAGGAACCCTCGTCATCTGGTTCGGTCCCATCGCCGTCGATGGCCTGATGCTCATGGCCACCGCCGCTCTACTCGCCGCCAAACACACCAACACCCGGCCCACCGAACTCGTCCCGGCACCTGCGCCGGACACCCTCGCCGAGGCGTCGTCACCCGACATCCCCGCCTCGCCGACGGTCCGCCCGGCCGCCGCGACCCCGGCCACCAACCCCACACCCGAGAACACGCAACCCGCCAACGAACCCATCACCCTGCCCACCTCTGGCGAGGACACCGACACCCCGACGACGGTCGAGCCCACCCCGGACATCACCGACAAGGACCCGACCCCGGCACCCACCGCGCCTGCGGTAACCGCTGGACCTGCGCCCGCGCTGCTCGCCGGAGCGCGGATCGTCGCCACGGCCCACGAGAAAGCCCACGGTGAGCCCATCACCCCCGGCCAACTCGCTGTGCGGCTGCGCGTCCCCACCGCCACGGCCGCCGACATCCTGACGGCCCTCAACACCCAACCGACCATCAACAACCGACCCCACAACGGCACCGCTGTGGGAGCCACCGCGTGACGTCCTCGACGTTGCCTCTCGCGCCCGAAACCACCACGGTTTCGGGCACGGGAGCCTCCGCTGAGTCCGTCGACTACTGGCCATGGGCTACCCCCACCACCGGCCCGCGCAACCCTGCCGCCGATGGGTGGGTACGCGGCCACGACCCCCGCACTGTCGCCTCCGGCCGTGCCCGCGCCCAAGACCCCGACTACCCCGAATGGCTCGGCCACGTCCGCGCCGCCTCGGCGTGCAAGCACCCGATCAGGCTGGCCGGGCAGATCCACGTCAACGACGCTGACGGCAACCGGATGGCCACCGTCGACACCGACGACATGCCCGACGGCGCGATCTACACCCCCTGCGGCAACCGCCGGGCCTCGGTGTGCCCGTCGTGCGCCGAGTTGTACCGACGCGACACCTACCACCTCATCAAAGCCGGCCTGCAAGGCGACCGGTGGGGACTACCACCCCTGCACGAACACATCGCCATCTTCCTCACCGCCACCGCCCCCTCGTTCGGACCGGTGCACCACCGGGTCGTGAAGGTCCACGCCGCGGACTGCCGCAAGAAGGACGGCTGCACCTGCCGGCCCTCGGCCTGCCACCCATTCGGCCGGACCTGCCTTCACGGTGTGGAGCTGCGCTGCGGGCAGCGCCACAAGGCCGCAGACACCCACCTCGGGCAGCCGTTGTGCCTGGACTGCTACGACCACACCGGCCAGGTCGTGTGGAACCACGAAGCACCCGAGTTGTGGCGCCGCACCATCCAGCAAGCTGACCGGGAGCTACGCCGCCTCGGCCGCGCGCACGGCGTGGACCTGCGCCGCCGCTACATCAAGGTCTACGAATTCCAGGTACGCGGCGTCATCCACTACCACGCCCTGATCCGCCTCGACGGTTACAACCCCGACTGCCCTGAGGCGATCGTTCCCCCGCCCTCGGTGGTCACCCGGGACATGTTCGAGGCTGCTGTCCGAGCAGCGTTCGTGAAGACCGCCTACACCTCCGCTGGGCATCCCGCCAACGGCGGGCAGGGCTGGCACATCGCGTGGGGTGACAAGGGCTTGGACCTCAAGCACGTCAACGCCCCCGGCACCGACGTCAACCTCGCCCAGATCACCGGGTACATCGCCAAGTACGTCACCAAGAGCACCGAGGTAACCGGGCTGAGCCTGCGCCGCGTCGACGACCTCTCCGTCCAAATCCACGGCGACCCGGCAACGCACCTCGGGCGGCTGATCCGCGCGTGCTGGGACATCGGGGAGCACCCCGACTACGCCCGGCTTCGGCGGTGGGCTCACCAGTTCGGCTACGGCGGGCACATCGCCACCAAGAGCCGCGCGTTCTCCGTCACCCTCGGCTTCCTGCGCCTGCAACGCACCATCTGGCGACGCACCGAAGGCCACCCGCACACCTGGGACGACGAGCAGACCGAGCGGGTCATCTACGAACTCGGCTACCAGGCCACCGGCTGGATCACCACCGGAGACGCGCTGCTCGCCAACACCGCCGCCGCTATGGCCCGCGCACAACACCTCGCCGGCATCGACGCCCTGGCCGACGAATTCGCCGCCGCTCGCGCGGTCCAACCCCTGGCCGCTTGACACGTACGTGTCAACGCCAGTGAAGCCGTTCCTTGACAACTCCACAGCGCACGCAACACCCCACCCCACCC
>NZ_QGSZ01000278.1 GCF_003857055.1 Micromonospora inaquosa
GGCGGGAGCATGCTCTCGCGCTCGGGTTGGTGGCGGATGCGGGGGTTTCCGCGCTGATTGCGGCGCCGGGTAATCCGGGGATCGCCTCGGTGGCTGAGCTGCGGACGGTCGCTGCGACAGACCCGGCCGCGGTGGCGGCGTTGGCCGTGGAGACGGCGGCTGATCTGGTGGTGATCGGGCCCGAGGCGCCGCTGGTCGCCGGAGTCGCCGACGCGGTCCGGGCCAAGGGCATCGCCGTGTTCGGTCCGTCCGGCGCGGCCGCCCAACTGGAGGGCTCCAAGGCGTTCGCCAAGGACGTGATGACCGCCGCCGGCGTGCCGACCGCCCGGGCGTACGTCTGCACGGACGAGGAGAGCACCGCGCGGGCGCTGGACGAGTTCGGCGCACCGTACGTGGTGAAGGACGACGGGCTCGCCGCCGGCAAGGGCGTGGTGGTGACCGATGACCGGGCCGCCGCCCTGGCGCACGCCAACGAGTGTGGTCGGGTCGTGGTCGAGGAGTTCCTCGCCGGCCCGGAGGTCAGCCTTTTCGTGGTCACCGACGGCGAGGCGGCGCTGCCGCTGGTGCCGGCACAGGACTTCAAGCGGCTCGGCGACGGCGACACCGGGCCGAACACCGGTGGCATGGGCGCGTACGCACCGCTGCCCTGGGCGCCGGCCGGCCTGGTCGACGAGGTCATGCGCGACGTCGTGCACCCGACGTTGGCGGAGATGCGTCGCCGGGGCACGCCGTTCGCCGGTCTGCTCTACGTCGGGCTCGCGATCACGGCTGCCGGCCCCCGGGTGATCGAGTTCAACGCGCGTTTCGGTGACCCGGAGACCCAGGTGGTGCTGGCGCTGCTGGAGACACCGTTGGGTGGGTTGCTGCACGCGGCGGCCACCGGCACGTTGGCCGAGCACCCGCCGCTGCGCTGGCGGGACGGCAGCGCCGTGACCGTGGTGGTCGCCTCGGCGGGTTATCCGGCGGCACCGCGCACCGGTGACGTGATCACCGGGGCGGACGGTCCGGGCATCATCCACGCGGGCACCGCCCGCCGGGCCAGCGACGGCGCGTTGCTCTCCGCCGGCGGCCGGGTGCTCTGCGGTACGGCCACCGGCGCCGACCTGGCCGCCGCGCGGGATGCGGCGTACGCGCTGGTGAACGGGGTGGAGTTGGCCGGCTCGCAGCACCGCACCGACATCGCCGCCGCTGCCATCGACGGCCGGATCACGATTCCGAGCTGAGACCTGACAGCCCCCGGCCGTCCCTCCGCCGTTGGTCGGTGGCCGGGGTGCACGTGGTACCCGGCGGCTGGTCGAGGTCAGGTGCTAGGCGCGTACCGCCGCCGAGGGCTGCCCTGAGGGGGTCTTCCGGAGCAGCCAGCCGACCGGCGGGCTGACCAGCGGGCGCAGCGCCCACACCACCGGCCGGCTGGCGGTGATCCAGACCACCGCCACCACCACGGCGAGGAGTGCCAGCAGGGCCGGGATGCTGTCGACTCGGCTGTCGAGTGTGGACCACGCGAAGGCCAGCACGGCGAACCCGTGCAGCAGGTACGGGTACATGGAGTTGGCTCCCCAGCCCGTGAGGAACATCTGGCGGCGCGGTGCCAGCATCATGATCGCCCAGGTCATCGCCGCGGCGACGGCCATCAGTCCGAGCCGGATCAGGACGCCGTCGGTCAGGTCCACCCCGATGCGCTGGTAGGTGCTGTTCCAGTACAGCCAGAGGTTCGGCAGGCGCGAACCGACCAGGTAGGCGATCGGCACGGCAGCGATGAGCACGGTGGCCGCGGCGAGCCGCACCCGAGGGGACGGGCGGTACGCCAGCCTGCCGCGTCCGAGCCAGACGCCGAGGACGAAGAAGGGCAGCATGCCGGCCACCCGGTTCAATGCCAGGGGGTGGCTGAGGACGGTGGTTGTTCCGGCGAGAAGAGAGACCCCGATCGCGATCACGACCGCTCCGCGGAGCTGAGCGAACAGTGGGGTGAGCATCCGCCAGATGAGCAGGGCGGGCAGGAACCACAGATGGTAGACCGGGGTCAGGAACTGGTTGACCGTCCAGTTCATGGGTTGGTCCATGGCCGTGTAGAAGCCCATGTAGAGCAGTTGGAACACCACGTACGGAGCGATCAGGTCACGCACCAGCGACGCCGCCCGGCGCCCGGTGAGTTCGGTTGCCGAGAGCATTCCGGACAGCATGGCGAAGGCCGGCATGTGGCACAGGTAGACCAGCGTGTATATCGTTCGGCCGCCTGGTGAGGAGCCGACCGTCTGACCCACTGTGTGGCCGAGCACGACCAGGAGGATCAGCAGCCCTTTGACGTTGTCGATGTACGGGTTACGGGTGGCCGGCGGGACTGCGACGTCGCTGCTCTCGGGCCGCACCAGGGTTGTCACCCGGCAAGGCTGCCGGTGCATCGATAGTGGATCTAGTGGAGGTGAGAAGGATCACAGGCGCCTGGATCGACGGCGTTACCACCGGCCGAACCTGCGGTCCCACCAGGATCGGCGATCGCTCCCGGGCGGGCGGGCTGCCGGGACGTCCCGGCGGTCGGGTCAGCCGTAGTAGCGGCGCAGTTCGCGGCTGACCACCTTGCCGGTGGCGTTGCGGGGCAGGTACTTCACGAAGATCACGTCCCGGGGTACGGAGAACCGGGCCAGGAAGTGCCGGACGTATTCGCGGACCGCCTCGGGGTCGAGCGTCTCGCCGGGGTGCAGGGCGAGGAACGCGGAGAGGCGCTGGCCGTACTCGGGGTCGGGCACGCCGATCACTGCCGCTTCGCGGACCTGTGGCAGTTGCGCGAGCAGGTCCTCGACCTCGGACGGGAAGACGTTCTCGCCGCCGGAGACGATCATGTCGTCGGCCCGGCCGTCGACGAAGAGCAGACCGTCGACGGTGAGCCGGCCGAGGTCGCCGGTGTCGAGCAGGCCGTCGCGGGTTTCCCGGCTGGCACCGGAGGTGTAGCCCTCGAAGAGCATCTCGTTGCCGACGAAGATCCGCCCGACCTGTCCGTCCGGCACGGGTCGGCCGTCGTCGTCGAGCAACTCCAGCCGGGTGCCGTGCGGCGGACGACCAGCGGCGGTGGGTGCCTGACGCAGGTCCTGGGGGCCGGCGATGGAGGCCCAGGAGACCTCGGTGGATCCGTAGAGGTTGTAGAGGACGTCCCCGTAGACGTCCATGAACTTGGGGGCCAGCCCGCCGGGCAGGGCGGAGCCGCTGACCGCGACGACAGTGAGCGGAGGGCGTGACTCCGGCGGGGGCACCTCCAGCAGTCGCTGCACCATCACCGGTACGGCGAAGAGTGCGTCGCACCGGTGCGCGGTCAGGGCGGCGAGCGTGGCGGTCGGGTCGAAGCGGCGGTGCAGCACGATGGTGGCCCGCAGTGCCAGGCAGACCTGCAGGGCGGCGAACCCCCAGGTGTGGAAGATCGGCGCGGCGATCATCACCCGGTCCCGGGCGTGCAGGGGGATGCGGTCGATGATGGACACGAGCGGGCCGAAGCCGCTGGGCGTCGGCCGTCGAGCGCCCTTTGGTGTGCCGGTGGTGCCGGAGGTGAGCACGATGATCCGGCCGTCGCGTTCCGGCGGGTGCAGGTCACCTGGGAGTGCCCCGGCCACCAACTCCTCGCGGGCGCGTTCGTCGAGCCGGGGCAGTTCGGCGGGGAGGCCGAGGACGCGTTCGGCGAACTCGTCGTCGTGCACGAGGAGCCGTAGCCGCTGTTCCTCGGCGACGGTGCCCAGTTGGGCGGCGCTGAGCCCGGTGTTGACCAGCACGGCGTCGACGCCGAGCAGGGTGGCGGCGACGATGGTCTCGATCAGCCCGTGGTGGTTGCGGCAGAGCACGCCGATCCGGTCGCCGGGCTGTACGCCGAGCCCGGCCCGCATCGAGCGGGCCATCCGTTCGGCCCGGTCGAGCAGGTCGTGGTAGGTCAGCTCGACGCCGTTCTCATCGATGACGGCTGGACGGCCGGGGTCTCGGGCGGCTGCCTGGCGTAGCTCGCCTGCCAGGCTCCATCCCCACGTCCGCAACGCGTTGAGCTGCGAGGCGACCCGGATCGGGCTGCCAGGGGTGAGCAACCCGCGACGGGTCAGCGTGGCGACGATGAACGGCAGGTCCATGCCGCAGACCTCCTTGGGGTGGTGCGCGGACGGGGGGCAGCGCTCTGCCCCCGTCCATCAGGGCTTCTTTCCTTGATCATGCACTGGGCGCGGCTTGAAGGCCCAGTTGGCGTGGGCGTGGGGTGACGAAGACGGCACAGATCGTGGAGTCCGGGCCGCCGCCGGCCCGACCGGCGCGACGGCGGTCGGGTCGATGGCGGTCAGCGGATCTGCATCCCGGAGATCGCCCGGGAGATCACCAGTCGTTGGATCTCCGAGGTGCCCTCGAAGATGGTGTAGATCTTGGCGTCCCGGTACCAGCGTTCGACCGGGTGGTCACGCAGGAAGCCGGCCCCGCCGAGCAGTTGCACTGCCTTCTCGGTGACCGAGACCGCCACCTCGCCGGCCTTGAGCTTGGACATCGACCCCTCACCTGCGGTGAACGGGCGGTTGTTGCGGCCCATCCACGAGGCCCGCCAGACCAGCAGCCGCGCCGCGTCGATCTCCATCCGCATGTCGGCCAGCGCGAACGCGACCGCCTGGTTCTCGATGATCGGGCGTCCGAACTGGACGCGATCCTTCGCGTAGTCCAGCGCGTACTCGTAGGCGGCGCGGGCCACGCCGAGCGCCTGGGCGCCGACAGTGGGTCGGGACAGCTCGAAGGTGCGCATCGCGGCCTGTCCGGTGGCCCGTTGCCCGGAGCGGGCGCGGGCCAACCGCTCGTCGAGGGCGTCCTTGCCGCCGAGCAGGCAGCGGCCGGGTACGCGTACCCCGTCGAGGAAGACATCGGCGGTGTGGGACGCGCGGAGGCCGAGTTTGCGCAGCTTACGGGTGGCGGCCAGGCCGGGGGTGCCGGGCGGCACGACGAACGCCGCCTGGCCGCGGGAGCCGAGCGCGGGGTCGACGGAGGCGGTGACCACGTGCACTCCGGCGATGCCGCCGTTGGTGGCGTACGCCTTCTGGCCGTTGAGCACCCACTCGTCGGTGGCCTCGTCGTAGACGGCCCGGGTGCGCATCGCGCCGACGTCGGAGCCGGCTTCCGGCTCGCTGGTGCAGAACGCGGCGACGGCCGGCGAGTCGACGTCGCCGAAGCACTGCGGCACCCACTCGACCATCTGGTCGGGGGTGCCGGCGCCGTAGATGGCGGCGACGGCGAGCGAGGTGCCGAAGATGCTCAGGCCGATGCCGGCGTCACCCCAGAAGAGTTCCTCGCTGGCTATCGGCAGGGAGAGCCCGGTCGGGTCGGCCCAGCAGGTGGCGAGGAACTCGAAGCCGTAGAGACCGACCTTGGCGGCTTCCTGGATCACCGGCCACGGGGTGTCCTCGCGTTCGTCCCACTCGGCGGCGGCTGGGCGCACGACCTCGGCGGCGAAGCCGTGCACCCAGTCGCGTAGATCCCGCTGTTCCTCGTTCAGGTCGAGCGAGAACTCAGCCATGTCAGGCCTTGGGGATGTCGAACAGGTTGGCGATGTTGGCGGCGAGGCCGAGGTCGCCCTTCGCCTTCAACTTGCCGGTCATGAACATCATGACCGGGTTGGCGCCACCGGAGACGATCTTCAGGAACTCGACGGGGCCCATGGTGAGGCTCAGCTTCGGGTCGTGCTGCGGGGTCTCGTTCACGACGCACGTGCCGTCGGCGATGACCACCTCGTAGGTGTCGCTGCCGCCGTCGGGCCGCCCGGTGATGACCCAGTGGATGACCGCGTTGGTGGTACCGGCCCGGTCGGCGCGGAACAGCGACGGCATCCGGCCGAACACCTCGCCCAGGACCTTGTCGCGCAGGTCGCCGGACATCACCTGAGCGATCTTGTCGTCCGGGGTGGACTTGACCAGCTGGGCGAACTCCTTGGGGCCGACGTTGGCGAAGGTGGCCGGGTCGAAGTCAGTCATCAGGTGCGCCTTCCGGAAGATTTGGCTACTCGCGCGTAACCTTACGCACGAGTAGGTATGCTCGCAAGGTGTCCACCGTCCCCGCCTTCAAGCGGCTGCCACGCGCCGTCCGCGAGCAGCAGATGCTCGACGCGGCCGTCAAGGTCTTCTCCCGACGCGGCTTCCACGCCGCCAGCATGGACGAGATCGCGGAGGACGCCGGCATCTCCAAACCCATGGTGTACGCGTACCTGGGCACGAAGGAGGAACTCTTCGTCGCCTGCCTGCACCGGGAGGGCACCCGGATGATGCAGGCCATCGCCGGGGCGGCGGCCCCTGACCTGCCGGCCGACGAGCGGCTCTGGCGCGGGCTGAAGGCGTTCTTCGGCTTCGTGGGCGCCTACCGGGACGGCTGGGCGGTGCTCTACCGGCAGGCCCGGGGCGAGCAGCCGTTCGCCGGCGAGTTGGCCACCATGCGGGCCCGGCTGGTCGAGGTGGTCGCCGGGATGCTCGACCACGCGCTGCGCGCCGAGGGCCGCGAGATCGCCGCCCTCGACCTGGAGGTCGTCGCGTACGCCCTGGTCGGCGCGACCGAGTCGCTGGCCGACTGGCTGGCGGACCATCCGGACGCCGACCCGGAGAAGACGGCCACCCGGATGATGAACGTGGCCTGGCTCGGTGCCGCCCAACTTCTGCACGGCGTCACCTGGCATCCGCCGGCCGACTGACGGCACCGGCGGAAACAGCGTCGCCGCCCGGCTCACCGGCCCGCGCCGCACCGCGCCGATGCCCGCGGAGCCAACGAACCACCTCGACGAGAACCGTCACCGTCAGGGCGAGGCCCAGACCGAGCAGGAGACCACGCAGCGGGTCCTGCTCGAAGGCCAGCCCGCCCAGATAGCCGACCAGCGCCGAGTAGAGCCCCCACGAGCCGGCGGCGAGCGCGTCGAAGGCCAGGAAGCGTCGGCGCGGATAGTGCACCGCGCCCATGGTGAGGGTGACCGCGGTCCGGCCGCCCGGCACGTAGCGGGCCACTGTGAGGATCAGCCCACCGCGCGTCGCGATTCCCCGCCGGGCCCAGTCGATGGCGGCCCGGCGTCGGCCGTCGGGCGGCAGCCGTTCGAGCAGCCGCGCGCCACCGACCCGCCCGATGGTGTACGAGACGTGGTCGCCGACCAGTGCCCCGGCGGCAGCCACCAGGACCACCGCCGGCAGATACGGCGCGCCGGAGGCTGCGAAGACTCCTGCGGTGATCACCGCCGTCTCGCTCGGCACCACCGGGAAGAAGCCGTCGAGCACCGCGATCGCGAAGATCGCCAGGTACACCCAGGGCGAGGACATCGTCTGGTGCAGCAGGTCGAGTAGATCCATGATCCTGATGCTGGTGTGGGCAGCGGTTCCCGCCATCGCCCAGAGGTCAGACGGGCACCAATACTTAGGTCGCATCCGGCCCGGACGGCGGGTAGGGGTCTTCCCCCAGCTCACCCGGGTCCGGCGGCGCGGGGCGAGCCGATCCGACCGTGGAGCCCTACGCTCGCTGCGTGGCCTCCAGCGCCGTCGCCCTGCGGCGAGTCGTCCAACGGTACGGTCCGCTGCTGCTCGCCCTGACGGTCGCTGCGGCGGTCTGGGCCAGCGCGACAGGTGACATCGGAGTCCGCTCGCCGCTCCCGGGCGCCGTCCCACTGGTACTCGCGCTGCTCTCCGGCTGGGCTGCCGCCATGCTCCGGACCCGCCGCTGGCCGTTGTTCCTGGCCGCGGCGGTCGGCTGGCTGGTGCTCGCCGCCGCGGCGGCCGGCGTGGTCGCCTCGTACCAGGCGGGTCTGCGGCTGCGTGGTCGGCGGCTCGCCGGCTTCCTCGCCGGAGCGGCCGCGGTGCTGGCCGGCGGGGTGCTGATCGGGCTGGAGGTGGGCGGCGTACGTCGCATGACCACCGCAGCCAGCGGCAACGTGCTGATGCTCGCCGTTTGTCTGGTCGGACTTCCGCTGGTCCTCGGCCTCTGGGTGCGGGCCCGGAGGGACACTCTCGCCGCCCTGCGGGACCGGGCCGAGCGGTTGGAACGTGAGCAGGAGGCCCGCGCCGACCGGGTCCGGGCCGAGGAGCGGACCCGGATCGCCCGGGAAATGCACGACGTGGTGGCGCACCGGGTCTCGCTGATGGTGGTGCAGGCCGGGGCGCTGGAGGTGACCGCGGTGGACCCGGCGACCGTCGAGGCCGCCGCGCTGATCCGCACGACCGGCCGGCAGGCCCTCACCGACCTGCGCGAGGTGCTGGGCGTGCTGCGACAGGCCGGCTCGACCGTGGTGCCGGAGCACGGGCTCGACGCGCTGGACGAGTTGATCGGGGAGTCCCGTACCGCCGGGCTGCGGGTGTGCCGGCGGGACGAGGGCGTCGCGTCGGCGCTACCGGCGACGGTGGGGCGTACCGCGTACCGGGTGGTCCGGGAGGCGTTGACCAACGTGCGCAAGCATGCGGGCGACGCCGAGACGGTCGTCTGCCTGCGCTACCTGCCCGATGGGCTGGAGGTGCTGGTCCGGAACGGGCCATCGAAGGGTGGGGCGGCGCTGCCCGGTGCCGGGCAGGGGCTGCTCGGGCTGCGGGAGCGGGTGGAGCTGCTCGGCGGACGGCTGGAGGCGACGCCAGTGGACGGCGGCTTCCTGGTCCGGGCCCTGATCCCGGTGGCGGGTGTGGCGTGATCCGGGTGGTGGTGGTCGACGACGAGCAACTGGTCCGCGCCGGGTTGCGGCTGATCCTGGAGGCGGCGGAGGACATCACTGTCGTCGGTGAGGCGGCGGACGGCGTCGGCGCGCTGGAGCAGGCCCACCGGTTACGTCCCGACGTGGTGCTGCTCGACGTGCGGATGCCGGGCGTCGACGGATTGACCGCCGCGCCGCAGGTGATCGCCGCCGGCGCGAAGGTGATCATGTTGACCACGTTCGACCTCGACGAGTACGTGCACCAGGCGCTCCGGGTCGGGGCGGTCGGCTTCCTGCTCAAGGACACCCCGCCCCGTGACCTGGCCGCCGCTGTTCGCACCGTGGCCGCCGGGAACGCCATGCTCGCCCCGACGGTCACCCGACGCTTGATCGACTCATTCGCCGAGCGTGGTCCGGCCCGCCGGGACGCGGCCCGCGAACGGCTCGCACCGCTCACCATCCGGGAGCTGGAGATCGTGCGGGAGGTGGCGCGCGGGCACGGCAACGCGGATATCGCCCGGCGGTTGACGATGAGCGAGTCCACCGTGAAGGCGCATGTCAGCCGGGCGCTGGCGAAGCTCCACGTGGGCAACCGGGTGCAGTTGGCCATCCTGGTGTACGACGCCGACCTGCTGTGACGTGCCGACCGGCCGATCCGGCCCGGTCAGTGGCGGGCGGCGGCGCGGTGCGCCCGGTGCCGCAGAAACCGGACGCCCTCGATGCCCAGCGTGACGATCACCGAGAGGCCGATCCCGGCAAGGACGCCCTTGACGGGGTGGCGCTCGAAGGCCAACCCACCGAAGTAGCCGAGCAACCCGCAGTACAGGGCCCAGGTGACCGCCGCGATCGCGTCGTAGAGCAGGAACGATCGACGGGGATACCGCACCGCGCCCATGGTGAGGGTGACCGCGGTCCGGCCGCCGGGCAGGTAGCGGGAGGTGGCCAGGATCAGCCCGCCCCGCCGGGCCAGCGCGCGACGCGCCCACTCGGAGCTGGCCCGTCGGCGGCTGCCGTCGGGGAACCCGGCGAGCCGGTTCGCCCCGCCACCGCGCCCGATGGCGTACGACACGTGGTCGCCGGCGCAGGCGCCCACCGCGGCGGCGGCGACGACCGCCGCCAGGTTGGGGCTTCCACTGGTGGAGAGCACCGCGGCGGTGATGACTGCCGCCTCGCCGGGTACGGCCGGGAAGAACGCGTCGACCGCTGTGAGCCCGAAGATCAGCAGGTACACCCATGGCGAGGTGACCAACTGTCGGAGCAGGTCGAGCGCGGAATCCATGCCCTCATGCTCGCTGGGTCCGACCCGCCCGGTGGGCTAGTCGGCGGATCACCCTCGCCGGGTCGTGAGCGTCAGGCCGAGCGGACCAGGGCCGGTGGGGCGAGCAGCGGGCCGTGCGTCCTCTTGTCGTCGGCGGTGGGGCCGTGCGAGGTCAGCACCACCGGTGTGTCCAGCTCGGCGCGTACCGCCTCGGCCCAGTCGGTTGGCGGTTCGTCGTACACCGGGCGGGAGCGCAGCAGGCGGTCGGTGAGGGCGGCCTGCCGGTCCAGGTCGCCGGGCGGGCCGGGGGTGAGCGGGTCGGTGGTGTCGTAGCGGCGGCAGATCCGCAGGTCGGGGCCGGCGAGGTCGAGGTGGGTCAGTGCCAGTCCGTCGACCCCGCCGGCCGCGGCGAGCGCGTACCGGTGGGCGACCGCGTCGAAGTGGCCGAACCGGAACCGGCCCTGCCACGGGTTCGTCGGGTTGTGCGGGTCGGCGAATGGCAGTGCCGGGTCCTCGGTCACCAGCGGGCCGGGTCCGTGCCGGGTGGTGACCACCCGGAGCACCCCGATCCGGGTCACGTCGCCGGGCCGGCCCGCCTCGGCGAGCAGACTGTCGACGTTGGCGAACGTGGTGGTGCTCCAGGTGGTGTACGGATGGAAGCCGTGCCACTCGTCGAGCAGCACCCCCTGCGCGCCCTCGAAGACGCAGGTCCCGGTGCGCAGCGCCCCGGCGAGCCAACTGCCGTCGACGATGGCGACCCGCCCGGCGAACCCGGTGAACGCGGGCAGGCAGTCCTCGATCGGTGGCGCGTCCAGCGGGCCCAGCTCGGCGGTCAGCCGGTCCCGCAGGGCGGTCAGCCTGCGGCGCAGCAAGGCCGGTTGGTGGCAGTCGGCGACCCGGGGCGCGTCGTCGGGGTGGGCGAGACCGTACGCGACGGCCTCACCCACCCCCAGCCCGCAGGAGCCGTGCCGGTCGGCTCCCCGGGCGATCTCGCGGGCCCGATTGGCGGCCCGGTGGTACGGGGTGGCGAGCAGCGCGCCGCCGTCGACGGTCAGCCGGTCGAGCGCGTCGGGCACCCCGACGGTGGCGAGATGGTCGGCCTCGGCGGCCAGCGCCAGCGGGTCCACCACCACGTGCCGGGACAGGTGGGTACGCACACCGGGGTGGAAGGTGCCCGCCCCGAACTGCGCGAAGGTGTGGTGCCGCCCGTCGCGCAGCACGACGTTGTGTGCCGCCTGCGCGCCCCCGTTGAAGCGGACCACCGTGTGCACGGGACGGGTGGCGCAGAGCCAGTCCACCACCGTGCCCTTGCCGGCGTCGCCGTAGCCGAGGTCGACCACCGCCACGTGCCTCACAGCCGGGTCACCCCGCTGGCGGTGTCGCGGAACGCCGGCAGCGCCGACACCTCGGCCCGCCGCCCCCGGCCGAGGCGGGCCAGCGCCTTCGACACGGTGCCGGTGGCCCTGGAGCCGGCGCGGTCCAGGTGACGCAGGCCCTCGTCCAGGTCGATGGCCTGTTCGCCGAGGCCGATGGTGAGTGCGATGGTCTCGCAGACCGCGTCGAGGTCGTCGAGCACGACGGCGTTCTGCCCGAGCAGGTCCCGCCAGAAGTCGAGCACCTTGGCGTTGCCGGCGTAGTGGCTGCCGGCGGGGAGCAGGTAGTAGGTGTCCCAGCGGCGGGTCACCTCGTCGACGACCTGCCGCAACGGCACGTCCTCGGAGAGGTTGTCGCCGATCAGGCGGGCCACCTCCCGGGTCTTCACCTGCGGGTACGCCAGTTCGTCGCCGATGATGAACAGGTACCCGCGCCGGCCGCGCTTCTCCCAGTTGTCGGTGACGGTGTGCCGGGCCATGAAGTACATGGCCAACTCGTACGACTCGCTCATCTGCCCGCCGCCACCGCCTTCGAGCACGATCCGGCCGAGGTCGTCGTCCATCCGGTTGTCCGACTCGAACTGGCCGACCTGCAACGGCACCCGGTCGCAGGTGGCGTCGCCGATCGCGCCGAACATGATCTGCGGGTCGCTGGCGTAGCCCTGCCGTTGCAGCAGCCCGAGCAACTGCGGCAGCTTGGTCTGCAGGACCCGTGGCACCGTGCGCATCGAACCGGTCACGTCGAAGAGCACCGCGACGGGGGTGGACTGCGGGTGCTCGTCGGAGTCGCGGCTCTCGCGCATCGCGTCGCGCGGGTCGAGCGCGGCGTGCACGGTGCGCGCACCGCTGTCGCTGTAGGAGAAGGCGCTCTTGCCGGTGGACCGGCGGTAGCGGTCGGCGGCGTCGTACACGTCGGTGGACCAGATTCCACTACCCATGACAGCTCCTTTAGGGGGTGAGGGTGAAGGGGCGGAAGGTGCGTGGCCCATAGAGCCGGTCCAGCACCTGGTCGAGTTCGCGCAACAGACGCCAGGCGTCGTCGGGCCGGGCGGACAGGGACCGCTGCCGGCAGCCCTGCGCGAAGGTGTGCAGCTCGCGGGGTGCGCGCGGGCCCATCAGCCAGCTCATGCAGCGGCTGGCCATCGCGATGTCGGTGCCCGGACCGCACTGTTGCTTCCGCAGGACCTCGGTCGGGTACCAGTCCTGGTGGTCGGGCACCATCGCCGGGATCGTCGTGCCGACGGGGGCGGAGAAACACCAGTCGATCAGCACCACGCCGTGGGCGTCCGGCTCGATCAGCACGTGTCGCGGCAGGACCGCGCCGTGCACCAGGCCCGCCCGGTGGGCCAGGCCGAGCACCACCAGCAGCCGCCGCCACATCCAGGCCACGTCCCGGGCGTCCAGCCCGTCCGGGTACGCGCGCCGCACCTCGTCGAGGTTGTGCAGGCCGGGTGCTGTGGCGAGCACGTTGATCCGCCGTTCCGCGCCGGTCGAGGTGTCGCGGTGCGGGAATTCGTCGACGAGCCGGGGCACGTACGGCAGGTAGCGCGGGTCGCCGCGCTCGGCGATGGTGCGCAGGGCGTGCGCCTCGCGAGCCATCAGGTCGTTGTCGGTGGGCTGTCGGGGGAGCTTGAGCAGCCGATCGTCGCCGACGTCGTAGAGGTCGGCCAGGTCGCCGGAGTGCGCCAGCGCGCCGAGTCGGTAGTCGCCGAGGACGGTGACCCGCTGGGCCCGCCACCGGGTGGTGACGTGGATGAAGGCTCTGGTGGCTTCGGCGCGTACCGCCGGGTCGGTCGGCAGGCGGTCGGGGTGCAGGGCCGTGACCAGCTCGCGGTACCGGCGGGCCGGGTGGTCGGCGCCGAACAGGTCGGTGTCGGTGCGGGCGGCCGCGACCAGGCGGATGGCCTCCGCGGTCCTCACCGCACCGTCTCCTCGCGGGCGGGGCGTAGCAGCGCCGGGTGCAGCAGCCGGGCGTCGCCGGCCCGGTAGAGCCGGGCGCGGGGGCCGCCTCTGGCCCCACCGCGCTCGGTGCTGGCGCCCGTGCTCTCCACGAAGCCCGGCACGGAGAGCACCTTGCGGTGGAAGTTGCCGGCGTGCAGCGGGTGCCCCCAGACGGTCTCGTAGACGGCGCGCAGCTCGCTGATGGTGAACTCGGCGGCGAGGAAGCGGGTGGCGAGCGGGGTGTATTCCAGCTTGGAGCGGGCCCGTTCCAGCGCGTCGTCGATGATCCGGCCGTGGTCGAAGGCGAGCTGTCGGCTGGTCAACGCGGTCACCGGCAGCCAGATCGCCTCGTCGGCGTCGCTGCCGGCGGCCGGATCCGGCAGGTCGGGGGCGAACGCGAGGTGGGCGATCGAGACGACCCGCATCCGCGGGTCACGCTCGGGAGCGCCGTAGCTGCCCAACTGCTCCAGGTGTACGCGGCGCAGCGCTTCGCCGCCGAGCCCGGTCTCCTCGGCCAGCTCCCGTCGGGCGCCGGCGGTCAGGTCCTCGTCGGGGCGGACGAAGCCCCCGGGCAGCGCCCAGTGCCCGGCGAAGGGTGCCTCGCCGCGCCGGATCAGCAGCAGGTGCAGCGCGTCGTCGCGGATGGTCAGCGCCACGACGTCGACGGTCACGGCGACCGACGGGTAGGCCCGGGGGTCGTACGCGGCCAGGAACTCCTGCTCGTTCATCGCGTCTCTCTCATTCTGAGAATATCTCTCTGTGAGAACAACCTAGCGCATGGAGGCGCCGCTGCCAAGAGGGGCCCGTCAGCGCACGGGACGGGTGGGTGCGCTCAGCGCAGGTGGCCCGCCAGGTGTGGTCGGCCCTGCGAGTCGTGCAGCGTGAACCCGCCGCCCGGCAGGAGCGCGAAGCTCACAGTGCTCGGCAGCGGCACGGGCAGCTTGAAGGCGACCTCGACGGTGTACGCGTCGGGCAGTCGGGCCTCCAGCGCGGCCAGGCAGCGCGCCTTGCTCCACATGCCGTGCGCGATCGGCCGGCGGAAACCGAACAGCCGCGCGCCGAGTCGGGAGGTGTGGATGGGGTTGTGGTCGCCGGAGACCCGCGCGTACTCAGTACCGACGCGTGGTTCCACCCGCCACCGAGCGGTGGCCGTCGGCGCGGCGCGACGCTCGCCCCGGTCGCGTCCGCCGGGCTTGCCCTCCCGACCGAGGTACGTCGAGACACCGCGCCACACCTCCTCCCCGTCGACCGAGCCGACCAGCACCACGTCCACCTGCCGCCCCCGGTCGTGTGGGCGCAGGTTCTCCGCGTACGCGGAGAAGTCGAGGGCCTCGTCGGCGTTGATCGGGCGGTGCACGGTGATCCGGTTGCCGACGTGCACCAGGCCGAGCAGCGGAATGGGGAAGTCCGGCGCGGTCATCAGGCGCAGGGCCAGCGGGAAGCCCATGACGTGCGGAAACGTCGCGGGCAGTCGATCGCTGAGGCGGAACCCGCACACCCGGTCGTAGTCGGCCAACTGCGCCCGGTCGACGGTCACCCCGCCCACTCTCAGCTCGACCGCCGGCAGGTCGGGCCCGCGCCGCCCGCCGCCGAGGCCCGGTAGCGAGCCGAGCAACGCCCGTCGGTGCAGCGCCCCCGCCGCCGGCATCCGAGCCAGCTCGACAGGGGTACGGCTGCCCGATCCCGGCTGCCCGCCCATCACGCCCCCAGCAGGCTCTGCCCGCACACGCGGACCACGTTTCCGCTGACCGCGCCGCTGGCCGGCCAGGCCAGCCAACCGATCGTCTCGGCCACGTCCACCGGCAACCCACCCTGGGCCAGGCTGTTCATCCGCCGGCCCGCCTCGCGGACCACCAGCGGGATGCGCGCGGTCAGACGGGTCTCGATGAAGCCGGGGGCCACCGCGTTGACGCTGATCCCCCGTTCCCGCAGGGTCGGGGCGAGCGAGTCGACCAACCCGATCACGCCGGCCTTGCTGGTGGCGTAGTTGGTCTGCCCCCGGTTGCCGGCGATCCCGGCGATCGAGGAGACCGAGATGATGCGCCCGCCGGCCGGAATCAGCTCCCGTTGCAGCAGCACGTCGTTGATCCGCTCCTGGCTGGAGAGGTTGACGTCGATGACCTGATCCCACCGGTCGGCGTCCATCCGGCCGAGCGTCTTGTCCCGGGTGATGCCGGCGTTGTGCACCACCACGTCGACCCGGCCGTGCCGGCCGGCCAGGTGCTCGGCGAGTCGGGTCGGCGCGTCCGGCGCGGTCAGGTCGAGTTGGACGGCGGTGCCGCCGATGTCGTTCGCCACCGCGGCGAGCGCGTCGCCGGCCGCCGGGATGTCCAGGGCCACCACCTTCGCGCCGTCGCGGGCCAGCACCTTGGCCAGCGCCGCGCCGATGCCCCGCGCGGCGCCGGTGACCAGGACGACCTGGCCGTCCAGCGGGCGGTCCCAGTCGGCCGGGGCGCTCGCCGCGCCGCCGCCGACCCGGATGACCTGCCCCGACACGTACGCGGACCGGCCGGACAGCAGAAACCGGATTGTCGATTCGAGGCTCGTGCGGGTGCCGGCGGCGCTGGCGTCGCGGGTCACGTAGACGAGCTGGGCGGTGGTGCCCCGGCCGAACTCCTTGCCGATGCTGCGGACCAGCCCTTCCAGGGCGCGCTGGGCGGTCGCCTCTCGGGGAGTCGGGCACTCCTGCGGTGGGGTGCCCAGCACGATCACCCGGCCGCTGGGCAGCACGGCCCGGGCCTGCGGGTGGAAGAAGTCGTAGAGCTGGCGCAGCTCGGTCGAGTCGGTGACGCCGGTGGCGTCGAAGAGCAGCGCGCCGTACCGCTGCGGGGTGTCGCCGGACGCGGTGGCGGCCGGCTCGGCCAGCTCGACCCCGGCGGCGGTCAGGATCTTGGCAAGCGGCTCGGCGAGCCGGCCGCCGGTGGCCGCGCCGAGCAGGGCCGGCCCGGGCAGCAGCGGGTCGCCGGGGTGGTGCCGGCGCAGTCGGGGCGGGTCGGGCAGCCCGAGGCGCTTGACCAGCGCGCGGCCGGCGGCCGATTGGACGAAGCTCGCGTACCTGTCGGTCATGGGCGTAGCCTACTGGCGAGTAGGGTTCGAGCAACACATGTCGAGGAGGCGGATCGTGCAGAGCATCCGGCGGGTCGCGGTCATCGGGGGCAACCGCATCCCCTTCGCCCGTTCCAACTCCCGCTACGCGGACGCGTCGAACGCGGACCTGCTCGGCGCGGCGCTCGACGGGCTGATCGCCCGCTACGGGCTGGCCGGGCAGCGCGTCGGTGAGGTGGTCACCGGGGCGGTGCTCAAGCACTCCCGCGACTTCAACCTCACCCGCGAGGTGGTCCTCGGCTCCCGGCTCGACCCGCACACCCCGGCGTACGACATCCAGCAGGCGTGCGGCACCGGCCTGGAGGCGACGATCCTGGTCGCCAACAAGATCGCCCTCGGCCAGCTCGACGTGGGCATCGCCGGCGGTGTCGACACCACCTCCGACGCCCCGCTCGCCGTCAACGAGGAGATGCGCCGCACGCTGCTCAAGCTCAACTCGGCCCGTACGCTGGGCGAACGGCTCAAGATCGCGGCGAAGCTGCGCCCACTCCAGCCGTTCAAGCCGGAGATCCCGCGCAACGCCGAGCCGCGTACCGGCCTGTCCATGGGCGACCACGCCGCCCGCACCGCCCTGCGCTGGCAGATCGACCGGCGATCCCAGGACGAGCTGGCGCTGCGCTCACACCAGCGGCTCGCCGCCGCGTACGACAGGGGTTTCTTCGACGACCTGATGACGCCGTACCTGGGGCTCACCCGCGATGCGAACCTGCGTCCGGACAGCAGCCTGGACAAGCTCGGTTCGCTGAAGCCGGTCTTCGGCACCCGCGGCCCGGACGCCGAGCACGCCACCATGACCGCCGGCAACTCGTCGCCACTCACCGATGGCGCGTCCACCGTGCTGCTGGCCAGCGAGGAGTGGGCGGCGGCGCACCAACTCCCCGTCCTGGCCTGGTTCAGCTGGTCGGAGACGGCGGCGGTGGACTTCGTGCACGGCGACGAAGGGCTGCTGATGGCACCCGCGTACGCCGTGCCCCGGATGCTGGCCCGCGCCGGGCTGACGTTGCAGGACTTCGACTACTACGAGATCCACGAGGCGTTCGCGTCGCAGGTGCTGGCCACCCTCGCCGCCTGGGAGTCGCCGGAGTTCTGCAAGGACCGGCTCGGCCTGGACGCGCCGCTGGGCGCGATCGACACCGACCGGCTCAACGTCAACGGCTCGTCGTTGGCCGCCGGGCATCCGTTCGCCGCCACCGGTGGGCGGATCGTGGCGACCCTGGCCAAGCTGCTGGCCGAGCGCGGCAGCGGACGCGGACTGATCTCCATCTGTGCCGCCGGTGGTCAGGGCGTGACCGCCATCCTGGAGCGCTGAACGCGGGAGCGTCCCTTATCGGGATGCCTGCCGGCGGGCGTTAACGGACCGTTCAGGAGCTGGTCCGCTGGCGGTGGGTTTGCCACGCGATGGTGATCCTCGCCGCGCTCTCGGCGCGGGAACTGATCACTCCTGCGTGCGGAACGGGGCGTGTCACCATGGAGTCGGCCCTCACCCGGACGACCACCCTCTCGGTGGTCATCCCGATGTTCAATGAGACCGCTGTCATCCCAGCGCTGGTCGCCCGGCTCCGGCCGGTGCTCGACGCGCTCGCCGTCGACTACGAGGTGGTCGCCGTCGACGACGGCAGCCGGGACGACACCGTGTCGGTGCTCTTCGACCACGGCCGGGACTGGCCGCAACTGCGGGTGCTCCGGCTGCGACGCAACAGCGGCCACCAGGCGGCGTTGACCGCCGGCCTGCACCGGGCCGTCGGCCAGTGGGTGGTCAGCCTCGACGCCGACCTCCAGGACCCGCCGGAGACCATCGCCGAGATGCTCCGGGTGGCCCGCGAGGACGGTGTGGACGTCGTCTACGGCGTTCGCGCCGACCGCAGCACCGACACGGTCTTCAAGCGCAACACCGCCCGCGGCTACTACTGGGCGATGCGCCGGCTCGTCGGCGTCGACCTGCCCGCGCAGGCCGGCGACTTCCGGTTGCTCAGCCGGGACGTGATCGAGGTCCTGCGCCGGTTGCCCGAACGTGCCCCGGTCTACCGGCTGCTGGTGCCGTCGCTCGGTTTCCCCAGCGCCGAGGTGCGCTACGACCGGGAGGCCCGCGCCGCCGGCGAGACGAAGTATCCGCTGCGCCGGATGGTGGCCCTGGCCTGGGAGAGCACGGCGAACTTCTCCGCCGCGCCACTACGCCTGGCCACCTGGCTGGGGATGTCCAGCTTCCTGCTCTGCGTCGCGCTGATCGTGTTCGGCATGATCGTTCACGTCTCCGGCACCACCATCCCCGGCTGGACGTCGATGTTCGTCGCGGTGCTGCTGCTCAGTGGGGTGCAGTTGGTCTGCCTCGGCCTGTTGGGCGAGTACGTCGGCCGGATCTACGCCACAGTGCAGAACCGGCCCGCGTTCCACATCGGATTCGACTCCCTCGACGAGTTGCCGGGCACCGGGCCGGCAGCGCCGGGCCGGTTCGAGGTCGACTCGCGTACGTCGGACTTCGGATCGGTGGTCGGCGTCCGTGGCTGACACCGGGTTGGCCGAGCGGGTCGACGTCCAGGCCCCGGCGTCGCGTCGGAACGTTCTCGGGTCGGTCCTCAGCACGCTCCCGTGGGTGCTGGTGATCGCCGCGCTGCTCGTGGTCTGGTCCCGTGGCAGCGTGCCCGCCTCGGATCTCGCGCGGTTCGGCGCGTACTGGGTCCTCGCGTTGGTGCTCCCCGGGACCCTGGTGCACCGCGCGCTGCGCGGCAGTAGGGGCAACCTCCCGGAGGACCTCGGCTACGGCGCGGCGACCGGTCTGCTGTTGGAGATCATCGCTTGGGCGTTGGCCGCGGCGACCGGTCAGCAGTCTCTGCTGCGGTGGTGGTCGCTGCCCGTCCTCGTCGCGTTCGCCGCCGTCCCCGGGCTGCGCCGACACTGGCGGGTCGGCGAGCGCCGTCCGCTGCCGCTGGCCTGGCACTGGGGGATGGGCGCGGTGCTGCTGACCGTGCTGGCCTGGGGATACACCCAGTGGCGGATGGTCCCGCTGCCGCCGGCGTACGGCGGCTACTACCAGGACGTGCTCTACCACCTGGGTCTGGTGCAGGAGCTGACCCGGGCGATGCCGTTCGAGTTGCCGCACGTCGCCGGTGAGGCGCTTCGCTACCACTACCTGTCCGACGCGCACATCGCCAGCGGCAGCATGATCACCGGTATTTCGCCGGCGGTGGTGCTGCTGCGGCTCTGGCTGGTGCCGGTGATCGGTACGGCGGTGCTGCTCGCGGCCGGGCTCGCCCGTGACCTGAGTGGGGCCGTCTGGGCCGGCCCGGTGGCCGCCCTCGCCGCCTTCACCGGAACCACTGTCACGCTCGGCTCGCCGGTCGGCGCGTCCGGCGAGATGCCGCTGTCGTACGCCAGCCCCTCCCAGACGTACGCGCTGGTGCCGTTGCTGCTGCTCGCCGGGCTCGTCGTCGACGTGGCCCGGGGTCGTTCCCTCGGCGCGGCCTGGCCGCTGATCCCGGTGCTCGGGTTGGTCTGTGCCGGTGCGAAGTCCAGCGCGTTGCCGCCGCTGATCGCCGGCCTGGCTCTCACCGCCGTCGTGTTCTGGTGGCGCAAGCGGCAGGTCCCGCGACCCGCCGTGGTGGCGCTGGCCTGCCTGGTAGCGGCGATGGCGCTCGGTTTCCGGCTGTTCGCCGGTGGCGGTGCGGGCACGTTGCGCGTGCAGGCGTTGGCGTTGCTGCACTTCATCGCCCCGTACGCCGAGACCCTCGGAACGGGTGACGGAATCTGGCCGAGTGCGCCGCTGCCGCCGGGCATCAACGACGGTGGTGTTCTGGGCTGGCTGCTGGCGTTCGCCGTGGTCGCCTGGTGGGTGCTGGGTCAGGCACCCCGCTGGGTGGGCATGAGCCTGCTCCTCGACAGTGGGCACCGGACCGACCCGGCCGTCTGGCTGCTCGCCGGCACGGTCCTGGCCGGGGCGGGCGCCACCTGGGTGTTCCAGCACCCGTCGATCAGTCAGATCTACTTCTGGATGGGGGTCATCCCGGTCGGTGTCGTGCTGACCACCTGGTCCCTCGCCCAGGCCCGAGCGCCCTGGCCGGTGCTGGTGGTGCCCGCCGTGGCCGGCGCGCTGGCGGGGCTCGCCACGGCCGGCACGGTGGTGGGCTTCGCCGTACCGAGGATCAGCCGTCCCGGCACCCCCACCACCTCGACCGTCGAGGGTTGGCTGCGGGTGCTGGGTCTCTCGGCGGCCCGGTACGTGCTGTTCGTGGCGGTGGCCGCCGCGCTCGCCGTCGGGGTGGCCGCCCTGTGGCGGCGCCGCGTCCCGG
>NZ_QGSZ01000320.1 GCF_003857055.1 Micromonospora inaquosa
GTGTCAGGTTGCCAGTCGGCGTAGCACGGTGCGGGCTGCGTCGCGAGGGTTGTCGCCCACCCGGTCAGGCAGTACGCCGGCCAGCCAGAGGGTGGCGAAACCGTGCGCGATCGACCAGGCCGCGAGCGCGTCCCGGCCGGGGTCGACGGGCGCGCTGCCGGTGGGTAGCGCCGCCACCCCGGCGCGGAGTACGGCACCGGCCCGAGCCCGGGCGGCGATCAGCTCGGCGTCGTCGGCCCGGTAGAACTCCGGCCGGAACATCACTTCGAAGTACGCGCGGCGCGTGACGGCGAAGTCGACGTAGGCGACGCCGGCCTCCAGCGGGTCGCCATCCGCCGCGGTCAACGCCTGGGCCAGCAGGTCGAAGCCCTGCGCGGCGAGCGCGGTGAGCAGGCCCGCCTTGTCGCCGAAGTGGTGCGCGGGAGCGGCGTGCGAGACACCGGCCCGACGGGCCAGATCGCGCAGGCTCAACGCGGCGGGCCCCACCTCATCGATGGCCTCCAGCGCTGCGGCGAGCAGTGCGCGGCGCAGGTCTCCGTGGTGGTACGTGCGCGAGTCGGTCACCCCCCGATCCTAATCTTGTCATTGACAAGATGTCACTGCATCGTGCAATCTTGCCACTGACAAGTTCGTCACGAGGAGGATTCCGATGGCACCCCTGATCGCCCTGATCGCCGGCACCGCACTGGCCCGACTCGCCGGCCTGGCCGGCATCGCCGCACTCGACGGCTGGATCGCCGCGCTGCGCGTCGGGCTGGCCGTGATGTTCGCGCTGACCGCCGTCGCGCACTTCGCAGGACGGCGGCGCGCCGGATTGATCGCGATGGTCCCGCCCCGACTGCCCCGGCCGGATCTGCTGGTCACCGTCACCGGTGTACTGGAGCTGGTCGGCGCGGTCGGCCTGCTGCTCCCGGCGACCGCCCGGGTGGCGGCGGCCGGACTCGGCCTGCTCATGCTCGCCATGTTTCCGGCCAACGTCTCGGCCGCCCGTCGGCAGCTGACCCTCGGCGGCCGGCCGGTCACCCCGCTCGGGCAGCGCACCGCAATGCAGGTCGTGTTCGTGGCCGCCGCCACGGGAATTTCGTTTGGTGCCTGACTATCAGGGGGCTAATCTACTTTTCGTGGAACTCGTGACCCTCCAGGACGTGCCGCTCGGCCGACTGCTGGTGGTGGCCGGGCACCTGGTCGGGCAGCGGTGGAACCGCTACCTCGCCGAGGAGCACGGCCTCACCCAGGCCGGCATGATCACCCTGATGACGCTCGCTCGACACGGCGAGCTACCCCACCGGAAGGTCGCCGAGAAGGGGTTCGTCCGCCCGGCGACCCTGACCGGCATCGTCGACACACTCGAGCGCGACGGTCTGGTCGAGCGGCAGCGCGACGACAGCGACCGGCGCAGCATCCGACTCGCCATCACCCCCGCCGGTCGGGAGCGGGTGGCCGCGCTCGGTGCGCTCATGCACTCCGGACGGCCACTCACCTCGGTCGACGCCGACCCGGCGAAGGCCCAGGTGATCCGGGAGTTCCTGCTTGAGGTCATCGGCAGCGGAGACGACCCGCGGATGACCGGACGCCCTACCGAAACGAAGGACCCGGCGTGCTGATCCGACTCCTGCGCGGCCAACTGCGCACCTATCAGAGACCGTTGCTGGCGGTCGTGCTGCTCCAGTTCGTGGGCACCATGGCCTCGCTCTACCTACCCAGCCTCAACGCGGACATCATCGACCAGGGCGTGGCCCGCGGCGACACCGACTACATCGTGCACACCGGCGGCTGGATGCTGCTGGTCAGCCTGATCCAGATCGTGTGTTCGATCGCCGCCGTCTACCTGGGCGCCCGGGTCGCGATGGGCTTCGGCCGCGACGTACGCGCCGAACTGTTCGGGCACGTCAACAGCTTCTCCGCCCGCGAGGTCGCCCGGTTCGGGGCACCGTCGCTGATCACCCGCAACACCAACGACGTGCAGCAGGTGCAGATGCTCGTGCTGATGAGCTGCACGATGCTGGTCGCCGCACCGATCATGAGCGTCGGCGGGGTGTTCATGGCGCTGCGCGAGGACGTCGGGCTCTCCTGGCTGATGCTGGTCAGCGTGCCGGTGCTGGCCATCGCCCTCGGCTCGATCATCCGCCGGATGGTGCCGGGCTTCCGGCTGATGCAGACCCGCATCGACACGGTCAACCGGGTGCTGCGGGAGCAGATCACCGGCATCCGGGTGGTCCGCGCGTTCGTCCGCGAGCCGTACGAGACGGACCGCTTCGCCGTCGCCAACGCCGACCTGACCGCTACCGCGCTGCGTACCGGTCGACTGCTGGCGTTGATCTTCCCGGTGGTCATGCTGGTGCTGAACGTCTCCAGCGTGGCGGTGCTCTGGTTCGGCGCGCAGCGGGTGGACGCCGGCGCGATCCAGGTCGGCGCGCTCACCGCGTTCCTGCAGTACCTGATGCAGATCCTGATGGCGGTCATGATGGCCACCTTCATGCTGATGATGGTGCCGCGGGCGGCGGTCTGCGCCGAGCGGATCGTCGAGGTGCTGGACACCGACTCCTCAGTGGTCCCGGCCACCGCGCCGGTCACCGAGTTGCCCACCCGAGCCGAACTGGAACTGCGCGGGGTGCGCTTCCAGTACCCCGGCGCGGTGGAGCCGGTGCTGCGCGACATCTCCTTCCGGGCGACCCCGGGCACCACCACGGCGATCATCGGCAGCACCGGCGCGGGCAAGACGACCCTGCTGTCGCTGATTCCCCGCCTGGTCGACGTGACCGCTGGCGCGGTGCTGGTCGACGGGGTGGACGTGCGGGAGTTGGCACCGGACGAGCTGTGGCGACGTATCGGGCTGGTGCCGCAACGGCCGTACCTGTTCACCGGGACGGTCGCCAGCAACCTGCGCTACGGAAACCCGGACGCCACCGACGAGGAGCTCTGGACGGCGCTGGAGATCGCCCAGGCCCGGGACTTCGTGGCCCAGATGCCCGGCGGGCTGGACGCCCCGATCGCACAGGGCGGCACCACCGTCTCCGGTGGGCAACGGCAGCGCCTGGCGATCGCACGAGCCCTGGTCCGGCAGCCGGAGATCTACCTCTTCGACGACTCGTTCTCCGCGCTCGACCTGGGCACCGACGCACGGCTGCGAGCGGCACTTCGGCCGGTCACCGCAGAGTCGGCGGTGGTGATCGTGGCCCAGCGGGTCTCCACGATCATCGACGCCGACCAGATCATCGTTCTTGAGGACGGAGGGGTCGTCGGAGTGGGACGACACGCGGAGCTGTTGGAGACCTGCCCGACGTACGCCGAGATCGTGGCCTCGCAGCAGACGACGGAGGTGGCGGCATGAGCGAGCGTGACGAGCCGCGCACCGCGGCCGTACCCAGTCAGAAGCCGGCCGGCGACGGACGGACGCCGGATGAGACCGCGCAGCAACCCGGCGGGGAACGCGCGACGGGAACCGGCAGCGGTGCGGCGACGCCGAAGCGGCTGCCGCCCGGCCGGCAGGGCGGCGGCCCGGCGTGGATGGGCGCCGGGATGCCCGCCGAGAAGTCGATGAACTTCGGGCCGTCGGCCCGCCGGTTGCTCGGCCGGCTGCGCTCGCACCGGCTGCACCTGGCCGCGATCATCACGTTGGCAGTGGTGAGCGTCGGGTTCAGCGTGGCCGGGCCGAAGATCCTCGGCCACGCCACCGACCTGATCTTCAGTGGGGTGATCGGCCGGCAACTGCCCGCCGGCACCACCGCCGAACAGGCCGTCGCGGCGGCCCGGGCCAGCGGCAACAACAGCTTCGCCGACATGCTGGCCCGGATGGACGTGGTGCCCGGGGTGGGCATCGACTTCACCGCCCTGAGCCGGGTGCTGCTGCTGGCGCTCGGGCTCTACCTGGCGGCGAGCGTGCTCTCCTGGTGGCAGGGCTGGCTGCTCAACGGCGTCGTCCAGCGCACCGTGCTGCGGCTGCGCGCCGAGGTTGAAGAGAAGCTCAACCGGCTGCCGCTGCCCTACTTCGACCGGCAACCGCGCGGAGAGTTGCTCAGCCGGGTCACCAACGACATCGACAACATCTCCACCAGCCTCCAGCAGACCCTCAGCCAGCTCCTCACCTCGCTGCTGACCGTCATCGGGGTGCTGGCCGTGATGTTCTGGATCTCGCCGGTGCTGGCCCTGGTGGCCCTGGTCGCGGTGCCGCTGTCGGTGCTGGTCACCCAACGCATCGCCAAGCGTTCGCAGAAGCAGTTCATCGCCCAGTGGACGCACACCGGCGAGTTGAACGGCCAGATCGAGGAGGCGTACACCGGTCATGAGCTGGTGAAGGTCTTCGGCCGGCAGCGTGAGGTCGAGGCCGCGTTCCACGCGAAGAACGAGGAGTTGTTCCGGGCCAGCTTCGGGGCGCAGTTCATCTCCGGAATCATCATGCCATCGATGATGTTCATCGGAAACCTGAGCTACGTGGCGATCGCCGTGGTCGGTGGCCTGCGGGTCGCCTCCGGCACGATGAGCCTCGGCGACGTGCAGGCGTTCATCCAGTACTCCCGCCAGTTCACCCAGCCGCTCACCCAACTCGCCTCGATGGCCAACCTGCTCCAGTCCGGGGTGGCCTCGGCCGAGCGGGTCTTCGCCGTGCTCGACGCGGACGAGCAGACCCCCGACCCGGTCGAGCCGGCCCGGGTCACCGACCCGCACGGTCGGGTCGAGTTCGAGCACGTCTCGTTCCGCTACGAGCCGGACAAGCCGCTCATCGACGACCTGTCGCTGGTCGCCGAACCCGGCCACACGGTGGCCATCGTCGGCCCGACCGGCGCCGGCAAGACCACCCTGGTCAACCTGGTGATGCGGTTCTACGAGCTGGACGCCGGCCGGATCACGCTCGACGGGGTGGACATCACGACGATGCGCCGCGACGACCTGCGCGGCCGGATCGGCATGGTGCTCCAGGACACCTGGCTCTTCGGCGGGACCATCCGGGACAACATCGCCTACGGGCGGCCGGACGCGACCGAGGAGGAGATCCTCGCCGCGGCCCGCGCCACCTTCGTGGACCGGTTCGTGCACAGCCTGCCCGACGGCTACGACACGGTCATCGACGAGGAGGGCAGCAACGTCAGCGCCGGCGAGAAGCAGCTCATCACCATCGCGCGGGCGTTCCTCGCCGAGCCGTCCCTGCTGATCCTGGACGAGGCAACCAGTTCGGTGGACACCCGCACCGAAGTGCTCCTGCAACGGGCGATGGCCGCGCTGCGCTCGGACCGGACCAGCTTCGTCATCGCGCACCGGCTCTCCACCATCCGCGACGCCGACCTGATCCTGATGATGGAGAACGGTCGGATCGTCGAGCAGGGCACCCACGAGCAGTTGCTCGCCGCCCAGGGCGCGTACCACCGGCTCTACCGCTCACAGTTCACCGGCGCGGTGGTCGACCAGGAACCGGCCGCCCAACCGGCGTCGGTCTAGGGCGGACCGCCATGCGCGCAACGGTCCGCCCCGGACGGTCAGCCGGGCGGCAGCAGGTCGGCCGCCCGGGCCGCGACCTGCCCGCCGATCAGGGCGAGCGCGGCGTCGGCGGGCATCGGGGCCAGGGCGTGGCCGCCGCGCAGGCGCAGCGCGAGGTGCCCGTCGGCAGCTTCCCGGGCACCCAACACCCCGAGGTACGGGACGCGGCGGCGGGCCGCGTCCCGGACCCGGGAGCCCAGCGAACCGGCGACGTCGACCTCGACCCGCAGGCCGACGTCACGCGCCCGCCGGGCCAGGTCGGCCGCCGCGTCGGCCTGGCCGTCGTCGACCGGCAGCAGCACCAACTGCACGGGCGCGTACCAGGCCGGGAACGCCCCCTCGTGCACCTCGATGAGGTACGCGAACAACCGCTCCATGCTGCCGACCAGGCTGCGGTGCACCATGACCGGGCGACGCCGGCTGCCGTCCGAGTCGGTGTACGACAGGTCGAACCGTTCCGGCTTGTCGAAGTCCACCTGGATGGTGGAGATGGTCGACTCGCGACCAGCGGCGTCGACGATCTGAATGTCGATCTTCGGGCCGTAGAAGGCGGCCTCCCCCGGCGCCTCGACGTACTCCACCCCGGCCAGCGCCTCCCGGAGCAACTCCTCGGCGCGGGCCCACTGCGCGTCGTCGCCGACGTACTTCTCGCCCGGGCCGCGCAGCGACAGCCGGAACCCGGCCGGCCGGACGCCGAGCGCGGCGTGCGCCTCACGGATCAGCCCGAGGATCTCGACGACCTCCGCGCCGACCTGCTCGGGGGCGCAGAAGATGTGCGCGTCGTTGAGCGAGATGGCGCGGACCCGGGACAGCCCACCGAGCACGCCCGAGCGCTCCGAGCGGTACATTCCGCCCAGCTCAGCGATCCGCAACGGCAGCTCGCGGTAGGAACGGCCCCGCGCCCGGAAGACCAACGCGTGGTGCGGGCAGAGCGCCGGCCGGAGCACGAACTCGTCGTCGGCGCTCAGCCGCATCGGCGGGAACATGTCGTCGGCGAAGTAGCCGAGATGACCGGAGAGTTCGAAGAGTTCCCGCTTGCCCAGCGGCGGCGAGTAGACGTGCTGGTGGCCGGAGCGGCGCTCCAGCTCCCGGACGTACTCCTCGACGGCGTGCCGGGCGGCGGCGCCGGCCGGCAGCCAGATCGGCAGGCCGGCACCGGCCAGCGGATCGGAGACGAAGAGGTCCAACTCGCGGCCGAGCCTACGGTGGTCGATCATGTCGGGCTCCTGGATCGGGTACGACCCGGAGGCGACCTGAGCTCCGAACGGCGCGCTGCCCTCGGGGGCGGATCGCCCCGGGGCCTGGTCGACGGTGGTTACGTCAGAGCGGCACGCCGGGGATACCCGGCGTCGTGGTCCTTGCTACCGCGCTGCGCATGTGGCGACCGTACCCGCGCGACGATCGGGGACGCACCCCTATTTCGGACGGAGGGGTGGGCCGCCGGCGCGGGACCCGCCGGCGGCCCTGGCGGCCGAATCGTCAGGAACGGGGGACCCGACGGGCGTGGCCGCGCCGACAACGGTACGCCGACGAACGCCGATCCGCCGCCCGCCTCGAACGGGTGGACCCGGCCCCCGAGCCCGTCACCCGGCAACGATCAGTCTCGTTGTAGCTGGGTGGCCCAGTGGTGTCGACGGTCACGACGGGCCGGGGCCGTCCACCGTGACGCCGGACACGACGTCAGGCTCAAGACACCCAATTGGCCGCATCCGGCGAGGTGGCAGGCGTGCCCGAACTTCTGACTGACGTCGCATCGCCGACGTGGGCGTACCTGGTGCTGCTCGCTCTGCTGATCGCGGACGCCTTCGTACCGGTGATTCCCACCCAGATCGTCATGATCACCAGTGGTGCGCTCACCGTGTACGGCGGGCTCAGCCTGCCGGTCACCATCGCTGTCGGCGCGCTCGGCGTATTCGCCGGCGACCTCGCCTGCTACCTGCTCGGGCGGAAGGCGCCGGACCGGCGGGCACCCCGGCACGCCGAGCTGAGCCGCGCACGGCGGGTGGCCAGCCGGGTCACCCAGGGGCTGCGACAACCCGGGCCGCTGGTCATCCTGCTCTGTCGGTTCGTGCCCGGCGGTCGGATGGCGGCCTGTTTCTCGGCCGGGCGCAGTCGCTACCCGTACCGCCTGTTCGCGCTCTACGAGGCCGTCGCCGCGCTGGGTTGGGCCACCTACGGCGCCCTGGTCGGGCACCTGGGCGGCACCGCGCTGACCGAGTCGGCCTGGCGGCTGGCCATCATCGCCACCGCCGCGGCGGCCGGCTTCGCCGCTGCCGGCTGGGCGATGACAGTGGTCAGCGCCCGCCACGCCCGCGCCGCCGCCGCAGTCGCCACAGTCGACGTCCCCATCGACTGAGTGCCCCAACGTCCGGGACCTCTAGGGGTTGTTCCGGGGGGATAACTCCGTGGCCGTCCCGGATTCGGCTGGGGTGTCCGCGGCGACAGGCTGAGGTATGCCTGGAACCCGGAGTACCGGCCTGCTGGCCCTGGGCGGAATCGCCCTGGCGGCGCTGCTCACCGTGATCGGCCACCTCGAAGTCAACGACGACCTCGACCCGTGGGCGTTGACCATCAGCGACTTCGCGGTCTCCGACCGGGGCGGCGTCATCGACATCGCCATGGTGGTGCTCGGGCTCGCCACCGTGGCGCTGCTGTACGGGCTCCGCCGCACCGCGCCGACCCGGCCCGGCCCGGCTGCGGAACTGCTGCTCGGCGCGTGGGTGACCGGGCTGCTGCTGGCCGCGGTGGTGCCGACGAACGAACCGGGCACCGCCATGACCACGGCGGCCTACGTGCACCGGTACGCCTCGGTGGTCGCCTTTCTGGCCCTGCCGGCGGCCGGTTGGCTGCTCGCCCGTCGGTCCGACCTGGCGCCGGTCGCCGGGACGCTACGCGCCCTCGTCCTGCTGAGCCTGACCCTGGCGGCGGCGATGATCTGGTCCGCCTACCCCGGCGACCGTCTACTGATCGGCCTGGCCGAGCGGCTGCTCATCCTCACCGAGGTGGCAGTGCTGGCAACCATCGCGCTGAGCCAGACCCGCGCGGTCGTCGATCATGGAGTTGTGGCGAGTCACCAGAGGGGCATCGCGGCGTGAACCACCCACCACAACTCCATGATCGGACGAAAAGGGGGGTGGCTACTCCAGCTCGTGCAGCATGAGCTGGCGGGCCGCCTCGGTGATCGAGCCGGACAGGCTCGGGTAGATGGTGATCGTCTGGGCCAGCTCGTTGACGGTGAGGTTGTTCTCCACCGCCATCGTGATGGGCAGGATCAGCTCGCTGGCCTTCGGAGCGACCACCACACCGCCGACCACCTGACCGCTCGCCGGCCGGCAGAACAGCTTCACGAAGCCGTCGGAGAGGTCGTCCATCTTGGCCCGGGCGTTGCCCGCCAGCGGCAGCATCACCTGCCGGGCCGGCACCTTGCCCGCATCGACCTCGTCCTGCGAGACACCCACGGTGGCCAGCTCCGGGTCGGTGAAGACGTTCGCCGCGACGGTACGCAGCCGCAACGGGCGGACCGCCTCACCCAACGCGTGCCACATGGCGATCCGGCCCTGCATGGCGGCGACGCTGGCCAGCAGCAGCACACCCGTGCAGTCGCCGGCGGCGTAGATGCCGGGCACGTTGGTCCGGGAAGCCCGGTCGACTGTCACGTAGCCGCCCCGACCCAGCTGCACCCCGTACTCGGTCAGGCCCAGGTTTGCCGTGTTCGGGATCGAACCGACGGTGATCAGCGCGTGCGAGCCGGTCACCTTACGGCCGTCGGAGAGCTCCACCTCGACGCCGTCGGCGGTACGCCGGACCGCGTCGGCCCGGGAGTTGTTGAGGATCTCCATGCCCCGGCTGCGGAACACCCGCTCGATCGCGGAGGCGGCGTCCGCGTCCTCGTGGGGCATCACCCGGTCCCGACTGGAGACCAGGGTCACCTCGACCCCCATCGCCAGGTACGCGCTGGCGAACTCCGCACCGGTCACGCCGGACCCGACCACGATCAGGTGCTCGGGCAGCTCCGGCAGGTCGTACACCTGTCGCCAGGTCAGGATGCGCTCACCGTCCGGTACGGCGGTGGGCAGCTGGCGGGGGGTCGAACCGGTGGCCACCAGCACGGTGGACGCGTCGATCGAGTACTCCTCGCCACCGTCGGCGGGGCTGACGACGACCCGGTGGGTGTGCCCGAGGGAGTCCTCGCCGAGTCGGGCGGTGCCGGCCACGAAGGTGACCCCCGCCTTCAGCAGCTTGGCGTGGATGTCCGCGGACTGCGCCAGGGCCAGCCGCTTGACCCGCTCGTGCACCGCCCGCGCGTCGACGGTGACCGCCTCCAGGCCGTCCGAGTGCACCCCGAACTCCTCGGTGTCCCGGTAGCCGGTGACCACCCCCGAGCTGGCGATGAAGGTCTTCGACGGTACGCAGTCGGAGAGCACGCAGGCACCGCCGGCGCCGTCGGCTTCCACCACGGTGACATCGGCGTCCAGCTGGGCGGCGACCAGTGCCGCCTCGTACCCGGCCGGCCCCCCGCCGATGATCACGATCCGGCTCACAGCGTTCGCCCTTCGTAAATGCTCACAGTGACTTTCTTCTCCCGAACGCATTCGACACGCACTGTCGTATTCTCCCCCACCCGTCGGCCGGGCTATCGTCATCGCCGTGCGTCATCACGCCGCCTACGGCTCAAATCTCGACCCCGCCCGGATGCGCGCCTACTGTCCGCATTCGCCGATGGTGGGCACCGGCTGGCTGGAGGGCTGGCGGCTGACCTTCGCCGGGGCGGACGTGATCGGCTGGGAGGGTGCGGTGAGCACCCTGGTCGAGTCTCCCGGTGACCGGGTCTTCGTGGCGCTCTACGACATCCACCCGTACGACGCGGGTCAGCTCGACGAGATCGAGGGGGTGACCGCCGGGACGTACCGCAAGCTGCACGTCCGGGTCTCCACCCTCGACGGCGACGTGACCGCGTGGATCTACGTCTTCAACGGGTACGAGGGTGGCCTGCCGACCTCGTGGTACCTGTCGGAGATCGCGAACGCCGCCGAGAAGGCGGGCGCCCCGGACGACTACGTGACCGAGCTGCGGGCCCGCCCCACCGGCACCGCGTCGGCGTAGCAGCGCGTATCGCACCCGTCCAGTCTGCTACCGCTGTCGAACACCCCGCCGGTCGGGCCGGACCGGGGTCGTCAATCACACACCGGCCGCCGGGACGAAAAGTTCGTACATGTCGGTCCACTGGGTTTCCCGCAGGCCCACCGACCGGTAGAGCGACAGCGGGGCGGTCGGGTTGGTGAGGTCGACGCCCAGGCCGGCCGCCTTCCGCCCCTTCTCGGCGTACCGGGCGAAGGCGCGGCGCAGCAGCGCCGCACCCACACCCCGGCGACGGTACGCGGACAGCACCGACAGACTCTTCACCCAGCCCGACTGCTGGTCGAGCGCCTGATCCGAGGACTGCAACGCGCCGACCGGCACCCCGTCCACCTCGGCGACGAACCACTCGTCCCAGGCGGTCAGGTCGCCGATCCGGGCCCGCCACCGCTCGTACGACAACGGCTCGTGATCCGGGGTGTCGCCGAAGGCGGCCTGGTAGATCCGGTGGAACGCCACCAGGTCGGTCTCGTCGTCCGGGCGGACCTGTCGCACCGTCACGGCCGGCGCATCGGCCGGCTCGTCGGGCAGGTCGTCCAACGGTCGGCTCATCCGGACGTACCGCTTGACGCGGGCGAACCCGAGCGCGCGCAGGGCACGTTCCCAGTCCCGTTCCGGGGCGAAGACCGCGCAGCGGACGGTGAGCGACGGCAGCCCCCGCTCCGCCGCGCGCTCGGCGACCCGGTCCAGTTGGCGAACCAGCAACGGCGCGCGGACGGCGGCAGCGCGCCCCGGATCGACGTAGACCTCCACGAACTCGCGGCCCACCCCGGTCGGGTTGTCCACCGTCGCCCAGCCGACCACGCTGTCGTCCGGGTCGATCGCCAACCAGGAATCCCGGGTCGGGTCGACGTTGGGGGCGGTCAGCGCCGCCGCGACGTCCTCGGCGTCGAAGTCGGGATGGCCGATGGCGAAGGTGTCGGCGGCGTGCACCACCGCGAGGATCGCCGGCACGTCGTCGAGCGTGGGCCGGCGCGTTGTCCAACCAGCAGGAAGGGTCACGGCAGGACATCCTGGCAGCCGAGCCGCCGGGGCGCCGCCCATTTTCTGCCTGGCGGGAGGCTCAGGCCAGGTCGATCCGGGTGCGGTGCAGCAACTCCACCAACTCCGCGCCGTCGGCGGGGCCGAGGGCGGTGAACGCCGGCGCGGCCAGCCGGTTGGTCACCGCCTCCGCCCAGAGTCGGCGGCGCACCAGCGGCCCGATCGGCGGGTACGGCGGCGGCCAGCCGCAGGCCACCGCCCCGGCCTCGCCCTCCGGCCCGGCCAGCACGGCCTCCAGCGGGGTCATCCCGGCGGCGCGTACCGCCAACAGGTAGGCGCCGGTGAAGTGTTCCCGGAGCAACCGCAGCCCGGCGGCACTGCGAGCGCCGGGAGAGAGATCCGGAAGCGGCATGGCCCGCCACGCGGCGAAGAGCGGCATCCCGCTGGCCTCCGCCGCGACGACGGCCCGTTCGACGAGCGCCGCAAGGCGTTCGGCGTCGGGCAGGGGGCCGAGTTGCTGCGCCCCCCACCGGCAGCATTCGGCGAGGCTCGCGGCGGCCACCTGGAACGGCGGGACGACCCGGGCGGCGGCATCCCAACCGTCGGCGACCGCGTCCGGGGCGATGAACCCGAGGGCGGCGGCGGCCGTCTCGGCCCGCACGTCGCCGAGCGCGCCGGCCCGGCCACTGATGTAGAAGGCCCACCCGGAGATGCCGAGCAGTCGGGCCCGGCGCAACGTGGTCGGGTCCCGACTGAAGGCGTCGCCCAGGTCGAGCACGACGGGCTTACTGGCGGCTGCGACCTGCTCCGGAGTCACAGTGGTGCCCCTCTCGGGCAACCCGACCCGCCGAGCACGACCACGCCCCGACCCTCGGCCACCCGCCGTGCGCGGCCCGCGCACTCGTCGTCGTCCATCAATGGTCAGTCTGCCGCGCCAGCGCCCGCGTCCGCATCCCCCTCTTCGGCCGCCAGTGCCTCGACCGCCGCCTCGACCTCCCCGGCGCGCCTTCGAGCCACGGTGACCGCACGTTCGGCGGCACGCCGAGCGAGTTTGGCCCGGCTGAGATCCTGCTCGGCGACCGCGCGCCGCCGCTCCAGCTCGGCCAGCTCCGCCTCAAGGCCATCGAGTACGGCCGCGCCGTCGCGCTCCTGCCCGGTCGCCTCGGTCAGCTCGGCCTCGGCCCGCTCCTGGTCGGCCTGGGCCTTCGCCAACTCGCGGTCCAGAGCGCGACGCTGCCGGGCCCGCTCGGCTCGGGCTGCCCGCTGCGCGGCCCGCTCGGCCCGCTCGGCCGCCCGATCCGTCGGGGGTGCCGCCTCGGGACGGCCCCGCTGGGCGCCGGGCTGGCGGGCCGGGCGTTCCTCCTCGCGCTCCTCGTCATCGCCGGTGACCAGCCGCAGTTGGGGCCGGGGCACCTCACCGAAGCCGGCGTAGCTGGCGGCGCGCAGCAGGCGACCCGCCCGCACCTGCTCGGCGACCTCGACGTCGGAGAACGCCGCGTTCAGCGTCGCCTCCACCTCGGCCAGGGGCAGCCGGTTCGCCGGTGGCGCGTCCGGCTCGGCCGCGGCGAGCTTGCGGACCTCGGCGACCAGGGCGCCGACCACCGCCCGGCGCTGCGCGGACAGCTCCCGCAGCCGGGGTCCGCGCAGCTCCCGCTGGGCGGACCGCAGGGCGTCGGCGAGCTGCACCAGATCGGCGACCAGCTCCGGCCGTCGGATGGCGAGCAGGTTCACCAACCAGGCGGCCACCGTCGGACGACGCAACCGGGCCAGTTGTCGGGCGGTGGCCTGGTCGCCGGCCCGACGGGCCTCGGCCACGGCGGCCTCCCGGGCGGCCACGAACCGGTCCGGTGGGGTGCGGTAGAGCTGCTGCACCAGCTCCGCGGAGAGGCCGGGCATCGGGTCAGACGTCCACCCGGTTACCGGGCTCCAGTCGCTGGTATTCGGTGCCGGACAACGCGGCGTACTGCCGGTCGAGCACAGCCAGCCCGTTGTCGTTGAGCAGCGCGTCGTGCGCGGCGAACGCGCGCCGCGGTGCGACCGCGCGGATGAAATCGACCACCTCGGAGAACTTCGACCAGGGGGCGTGGATCGGCGCGAAGAGCGTGTCGACGGGGGTTTCGTCGGGCACCACCAACGAGTCGCCCGGGTGGTAGACCACGTCGTTGATCAGGTAACCGAGGTTGTCGATCACCGGGATGTCGGGGTGGATCACGGCGTGCCGCCCCCCGTAGGCGCGCACGGCGACCCCGGCGGCGGTGAACGACTCACCAACACTGACCGGGCGCAGCACGTCGGCCCCGTCGCCCAGGGCCTCCGCGAGCGAGGCGGGCCCGTGGATCGGGAACGGCTGTCGGTCGAGCTGGAGGCGCACCGCTGCCAGGTCGAGGTGGTCGGGGTGTGCGTGGGTGATCAGCACCGCGTCCGCGCCGTCCAGCGCCGCCGTGGTGTCGCTGAACACCCCGGGGTCGACGACGAGCACTCCCCCGTCGTGTTCCACCCGAAGGCAGGAGTGGGCGTACTTGGTGAGCCGCATCGTGACTCCTCGATTATCGAATCGTGACGTCCTCAGCGCAGTCTGCCGGAACCAGCCGGCGTGTGCGTCGCGTCCGAGCTATCGCCACACCGGTTGACGACGATGGGAGCGGGGATGGACGGACAGGTGGGACGACGCCGCAGTGCGCTGCTGGCGGCGACAGCACTGGCGGCCGCTCTGGCGCTGACGGGCTGCGGGGCCGGCGACAGCGGGGCCCGGGACAACGCGGACGTGGCGGCGCCAGCGGCCAAGGGCGGCGAGGTGGGCCGGGACGCCGCCGCGGGCGCACCGGAGGGGGCCGGCGCCGGCGCACCCGACCTGCGCGTCGACCAGCGGGCGATCATCTACACCGGAACGATGCGGGTGCAGGTGGACGATGTGGAATCGGCCGCCCGGGAGGCCGCCGCCGTGGCCACCCGGGCCGGTGGCTTCGTCGGCGGCGACCAGCGGCACAGTGCCGAGGCCGACGCGGTGGCGGAGTTGGAGCTGCGAGTGCCGGCGGCGAGGTTCACCGGCGTGGTCGAGGAGATCGCGAAGCTCGGTCGGCAGCAGAACCGGGAGATCAACACTCAGGACGTCACCGAGGAGACCGTCGACCTGGACGCTCGGATAGCCAGTCAGCGGGCCCGGGTGGACAGCGCCCGCCGGTTGCTGGCCCGGGCCACCTCGATCACCGACCTGGTGTCGCTGGAGAACGAGCTGGGTCGCCGGGAGGCGGACCTGGCCTCGCTGGAGGCCAAGAAGCGACGCCTGGCCGACCTGACCGCCCTCTCCACGATCACCGTGTCGCTGGCCGGACCGGCGGCGAAGGCCACCGAGGAGAAGGCCGAGACCGGCTTCCTGGTCGGGCTCAGGGGCGGCTGGAAGGCGTTCGTCGTCTCGATGACCGTTCTGTTCACGGTGCTGGGCGCGTTGTTGCCGTGGCTGGTGGCGTTCGGCGTACCGCTGGTGGTGCTGCTGGTGGTGCTGCGCCGGCGGCGCAAGTCCGCGGTTCCGGTCGCGCCGGTCAGCGCGCCGCCGCCAGTGCCCGCAGCGCGGTCTGCACCATGACGCGGACGCCGACACCGATGGCCCGCTCGTCCACGTCGAAGCTCGCCCGGTGCAGGTCGACGTTGGGGCCGGAGCGACCCACGCCGAGGCGGGCGAGGGCACCGGGGACGTACTCCAGGTACCAGGAGAAGTCCTCGCCGCCCATGCTCTGCGGTGTCTCGGCGATCCCCTCCGGGCCGAGTGCGGCGGAGGTGGCGGCGGTCAGCACCTGGATGGCGCGGGAGTCGTTGCACACCGGCGGACGGCCGCGCAGGTATTCCAGGTCGACAGTGGCCCCGGTCGGTGCGATCACGTCCCGCACCACCTGAGCGACGATCTTGGGGGCCTTCTCCCAGGTGTCGCGGTCCATCACGCGGAGGGTGCCGGAGGCGCTCGCCTCGGACGGGATGACGTTGTAGCGGGTGCCGGCCGAGGCGTGGCCGAAGACCAGCAGCAGGCCGCTGTTGGCCGGCACCCGGCGGCTGACCAGGGCGGGCACCTCGGTGACCAGCCGACCGAGCGCGTCGACCAGGTCGACGGTCAGGTGCGGGCGGGCGGTGTGCCCGCCCGGGCCGGAGAGTCGGATGGTCACGTTGTCGGCGGCGGCGGTGATCGGGCCGACCCGTAGGCCGACCTGGCCCACCGGCAGGTTGGGGTCGCAGTGCAGCGCGAAGATCTGCACCACGTCGTCCAGGCCGCCGGCCTCGATGACCTCCAGCGAACCGCAGGGCAGGATCTCCTCGGCCGGCTGGAAGATGAGCCGGACCCGGCCGTCCAGCTCGCCGAGGTCGGCGAGCTGGGCGAGCAGCATTCCGACGCCGAGCAGGATCGAGGTGTGCACGTCGTGCCCGCAGGCGTGGCAGACGCCCTCCACCGTCGACCGGTACGGGACGTCCTTGGGGTCGTCGAGCGGCAGCGCGTCGATGTCGGCGCGCAGCGCCACGACCGGGCCGTCCGGCCTGCCGTTGACGTCGCAGATCACGCCGTTGCCCTTGGGCAGCAGGCGCGGGTTCAGCCCGGCCAGCGACAGCTCCCGGGCGATCAGCGCGGCCGTCTCGAACTCGTTGCCGGAGAGCTCAGGGTGCGAGTGAATGTGACGGCGCGTAGCGATCAGCCCCGGTACCCGGAGCGCGAGAAGGTGGTCCAGCTCGCGGGGCAGGGGCTGGGATCCGGGCGGCGTCTCCGGCCAGGACGACGCCAGCTGGCCACCCGTGGGCAGCGTCAACGCACTCGTCACGTCGAATTCTCGATCACTAGGAATGGATGGATCATCGGGGACAGCAGACAGCCTAGACCTCCGACGGTGACGCTGCGCAACCTCGTTACGGTAATGATCGGACCGCACAGAGTCACGTATGCCCTGCTGAGGGCGCTCGTCAAGGTGAGGGACAGCAGGTAGATCACGGTCGAATGCCGTCATCAGCCCCTCACCTCCTACAACGCGTAACCGAACGCGGCGGTCACGAATCCCGGCACCAGTCGGAGCCTCGTTGCCAAATTGTCGCATTAGTCGGGGTGGTGAACTGACACTCCGACAATTAGCCGACCACACTCCGCAACGAGCCGGATAAGGACGCTCACACGCGCCCACCCGCCGTGGGCGCACAGGGTGTGCGTCCCGACCCAACCCACCGGATACCCGCGGAGCCCGATGGACACACCGTGCCGTCGGGTCGCAGTCGTGACCGCGCGCTCAGAACCGGTCAGTGGGCCGGTACAACCCCCACACCTCGCGCAGCGTCCCGCACACCTCACCCACGGTCGCCCGGGCCCGCAGCGCCTCCTTCATCGGGTACAGCACGTTCTCCGTACCCTCGGCGGCGGCCCGAAGATCGGCGAGCGCCCGCGCCACCGCGTCGGCGTCCCGCTCGGAGCGCAGCCGGGCCAGCCGGTCGGCCTGGGCCGCCTCGATCGCCGGGTCGACCCGCAGCGGCTCGTACGGCTCCTCCTCGTCCACGGTGAACCGGTTGAGCCCGACCACCACCCGCTCCGCCGAGTCGATCTCCTGGGCGATCCGGTACGCGGACTGCTCGATCTCCCGCTTCTGGAACCCGGCCTCGATCGCGTCGACCGCCGAGCCGTGGTCAGCCACCCGCTCCATCAACTCGACGGCGGCGGCCTCGATCTCGGCGGTCATCGCCTCCACCACGTACGAGCCGGCGAACGGGTCGACGGTGGCGGTCAGGTCCGTCTCGTAGGCCAACACCTGCTGGGTACGCAGCGCGAGCCGGGCCGCCTTCTCGGTGGGCAGCGCGATCGCCTCGTCGAAGCTGTTGGTGTGCAGCGACTGGGTGCCGCCGAGCACGGCGGCCAACCCCTGCACCGCCACCCGGACCAGGTTCACCTCCGGCTGCTGCGCGGTGAGCTGCACGCCCGCGGTCTGGGTGTGGAACCGCAGCATCATCGACTTCGGATCCTTGGCGCCGAAATCGTCACGCATCAGCCGGGCCCAGATCCGCCGGGCCGCGCGGAACTTCGCCACCTCCTCCAGCAGGGTGGTGCGGGCCACGAAGAAGAACGACAGCCGGGGCGCGAAATCGTCGACGGCGAGACCCGCGGCCAGCGCCGCCCGGACGTACTCCACACCATTGGCCAGCGTGAACGCGATCTCCTGGGCGGGCGTCGCGCCGGCCTCGGCCATGTGGTAGCCGGAGATGGAGATGGTGTTCCACTTCGGCACCTCCTTGCGGCAGTACGCGAACGTGTCGGCCACCAGGCGCAGCGACGGCTTCGGCGGGAAGATGTACGTCCCCCGGGCGATGTACTCCTTGAGGATGTCGTTCTGGATGGTGCCGTTGAGCGCCGCGCCCGGCACCCCGTTCTCCTCGGCGACGAGTTGGTAGAGCAGCAGCAGCACCGAGCCGGGCGCGTTGATGGTCATCGAGGTGGACACCTTGTCCAGTGGGATGTCGGCGAAGAGCAGCCGCATGTCCTCGATGGAGTCAATCGCGACGCCCACCTTGCCGACCTCGCCGTGCGCGATCGGCTCGTCGGAGTCGTAACCCATCTGGGTCGGCAGGTCGAACGCTACCGACAGGCCCATCGTGCCGGCCCGCAACAGCTGGTGGTACCGCGCGTTGGACTCGGTGGCGGTGCCGAAGCCGGCGTACTGGCGCATGGTCCACGGACGGGAGGTGTACATGGTGGGGTAGACACCCCGGGTGTACGGGAACTCGCCGGGGCCGCCGAGCCGGGAGTCCAGGTCCTCCGGAAGGTCGGCCTCCGTGTAGACGCCGTTGATCGGGAAACCGGACTCACTTGACCGCCGTTGGTTCATCCCCGGATGGTAGGACGCCCGGCCACGTCACCGGGTGAGGGATACCGCACAGTGCGTCCGGACCGGTCGACACCACGTGAACGACAGGGCACGTTCTGTCGACTTCGATAAACGTCCGTCGCGTCGGCTTTCGCATCGGGCGTCGGAACCAGCAAGATAGGGGGGTTGTGTCCCAGCCCCCCTCGATTTCCCCCGGTGGCTTTTCTGTGACTCAGATCCCGACGTGGAGCGGCGGACCAGTTAGTCCCGCCAACGGACGAGCGGCGCCCGGCACCACCATTGGTGGCCGGTACTCGCTGCGGTCCTCGGTGGGCAACGGCGGCATGGGCACGGTTTGGCGTGCCACAGACACACTGCTGCGCCGTGACGTGGCGGTGAAGGAGGTCGTCCTGCCCCCGGGGCTGGCCCCCAGCGACCGTGACGCGATGTACGAACGCACCCTGCGGGAGGCCCGCGCCGCCGCCGCCATCCAGCACCCCGCCGTGGTGCAGGTGTACGACGTGGTCACCGAGGCCGGCCGGCCGTGGATCGTGATGGAGCTGCTGGACGCCCGCAGCCTCGCCGACATGGTGATCGAGGACGGGCCGGTCGCGCCCCGCGCCGTCGCCAAGATCGGCATCGCGTTGCTTGGCGCGTTGGAGGTCGCGCACGCGATCGGCGTACTGCACCGCGACGTCAAACCCGCCAACGTGCTGATCTGTGCCGACGGGCGCTGCGTGCTGACCGACTTCGGGGTCGCCCGAATGCCCACGGACGTGCAGCTCACCACGCCCGGCATGGTGCTCGGCTCGCCGCACTTCATCTCACCCGAACGGGCGATGGGCCAGGAGTTCGGCCCGCCCAGCGACCTCTTTTCGCTGGGCGTGACGCTCTACACCGCGGTCGAGGGGCGGCCCCCGTTCGACAAGGGCGACCCGATCGAGACCATGCACGCCGTGGTCGAGGACCCGCCCGCCCCACCGCAGCGCAGCGGCCCGCTGACCCGCGTGCTGATGGGTCTGCTGGAGAAGGACCCGGCGCGCCGACTGGACGTGCACACCTCCCGGGCCATGCTGCGCGAGCTGCTCGCCGGCCCGCTGGGCAGCACGGCGACGGCGGTGCACTCGGTCACCGACCCGTACGCCGTGGTGCCGGTGCAGCAGCGCCCCGTGCCTGTCCTCCCGCCGGCCCAGCCGGAGCCCAAGCCGGACAGCCAGATCGGTGGCCCGGCGATGCTGGCCCCGGGTGAGTCGCTGACCGACCGGCTGGCCGCGCTGCGCCGGGGCAAGCGTTCCCAGGCGGCCCGCGCGGCCGGCGCCGCCGGTGGGCTCGACGAGACCAGCGCCGACGCGTTGTCCGGCCCGCTGCACACGCCGACCGGCGCGATGCCGGCCGCCGGCCGACCGACGGCCGGGCGCACCTACGGCGGCAACGCGGACGCCACCCAGCGGGTGGACGCTGGCGGGCACCCCGACGCCACCCAGCGGGTCAGCTACGGCACTCCGGCCGATGCCACCCAGCAGGTCGGGTTCGCCGGCGCACCGGAGGCCACCCAGCGCGTCGGCGGCACCTACGGCGGCGGCAACCAGTGGTCGGTGCCGGGCACCGGCCAGCCGTGGGCCACCACACCCGCCGCTTCGGGCGGCAACGCTCTGGACAAGGTCCGGGCCACCGGGGGTCAGCTCGTCACCACGGTCAAGGGCTGGCCGCGCAAGATGCAGCTCGCCGCGGCCGGCGGGTTGGTCGTCGTGCTGCTGCTCACCGTCGTGGCGCTCTCCGGCGGCGACGACGAGATCCCGCCGAGCACCCCGGCGGCGCAGCCCACCCCCGCC
>NZ_QGSZ01000321.1 GCF_003857055.1 Micromonospora inaquosa
GGGATCTTGTACTCCTCGGTGAGGGTGGTCATCGGGCCGGGCCAGGTCGCCTGGGACACCTCGATCGGCTTGCGGTGCGCGTCGTACGCGACGTGCAGGAGGTGCAGCACGGGGGTGTCCGGTCGGATCTGAAGGATCTCGGCCTCCTCCCGGCTCGGCTGGCGGGCGCTGATCGTGTCGGTGGCCGAGACGTACCGCCGTCCGGTGGCTTCCTCGGCTTCCTGGTAGAGCGGCCGGCCGAACGCTTCGGCACGTTCCAGCGAGGTGCCGTCGGTGTCGCGGGGCAGGAACCAGGAGGTGCCCACCTCGACGGGGGAGTCGTCGGTGCGCACGAGGTGCCGGCGGCAGAGCAGGCTGGTGCCGTCTGACACGCCGAAGGCGTCGGCCACCTCGGCGGGGGCGGGCGCGGGCCCGACGGAGACGAGTTGTTGACGGTATCGGGCGGCCAGGTCGGTGTGGTAGCCGCGGAAGCCGCCGTACCGGCCTCGGGAGAGGCGGTTGAGTCGACGACGGGTGCCCCGGACGTACGTACCGGAGCCGGGTTTGGTGATCAGGATGCCCTCGACCCGCAGCTGGTCGACGGCGCGTTGCACGGTCTGCTTGGCGACGCCGAACATTTCGGCGATGGCCGGGATGGACGGCAGTCGCTCGCCCGGCCCCCAGTCGCCGCGGCGGACCTGGGCCTTGAGCTGCGCGGCGATCTGTCGGTGCGGGAACTCGGCGGCCCCGGGGTTGATCTGCACACCCACCTCCTTGATCACATCTAGGTTCCTAGGATGCCGTAGAGGGTGTGACGGCGCTACCCCGGACACGCGAAAACGGGCCCCCGAACCAGAGAAGGTCCGAGGGCCCGTACGGAAAAAAACAGCTACCAGGAGCCGGCGGTGGGGCCGGCGGAACCGCCCCGGCGGCGCAGGTACTTCTCGAACTCCTGGGCGATCTCGTCACCGGTCAACGGGGTGATCCCCTCGTCGCCGACCCGTTCCTCCAACTCGCGGACGTACTCGCCCAGCTCGGCGTCCTGCTCGGCGGCGCTGCGGACCCGCTGCTCCCACTCGGCGGACTCCTCGGCGAGGTCGGCCATCGGCACCGGCAGGTCCACAACCTCCTCGACCCGGTGCAGCAGGGCCAGGGTGGCCTTCGGGCAGGGCGGGTTGTTGGCGTAGTGCGGCACGTGCACCCAGAACGAGACGGCGTCCACCTCGGCGCGGGTGCAGGCGTCATGCAGCACGCCAACGATGCCGGTCGGCCCGTCGTACCGGGTGGGGGTGAGCTGGTAGCGCTCGGCGGCCTGCGCGTCGGAGGCGCTGCCGCTGATCGGCAGCGGCCGGGTGTACGGCACGTCGGCCAGCAACGCGCCGAGCAGCACCACCCGTTCCACCTCCAGGCTGTGGCAGATCTCCAGCACCTGCTCGCAGAACGTCCGCCAGCGCATGCTCGGCTCGATGCCGCGGATCAGCACCACGTCGCGGTCGGTGCCCTCCGGGCTGGCCACCATGAACCGGGTCGTCGGCCACTCCACCCGCCGGGTCTCCCCGTCGGCCATGGTGATGGTGGGCCGGCTGACCTGGAAGTCGTAGAAGTCCTCCGGATCCAGCTCGGCGATCTGCCGGGCGTTCCAGACCTGCTCCAAGTGCTCGACCGCGGCGGTGGACGCGTCGGCGGCGTCATTCCAGCCCTCGAACGCGGCGATCGCCACCGGGGACCGCAGCACCGGCAGTCCGTCGAACTCGGTCACGCCGTCACCTCACCCTGCTCGTCGCGGCTGGCGCCGGGACCGCGCCCGGTCGTCAGGCCGTGGGGCACGGCGGCGTCCCTGTTGTCCTTCACGTCCGTCAGCCTACGTGCAGGGCGAGGGCGCGGCCCGTCGGCCGCGCCGGTCGGCCGCTCCGACAGCAGGTCATACCCGAACGAACCGGACAGGGTGATCCCCGTGACACAATAGGGGATCGCCCGAGGATGGTCGTGGAGTCCCGCCGAATCGCACTAACCTGAACGGGTGCGGACTTCATTGATGGATGTGCTGGCTGAGCGGATTCTCCTCGCCGACGGCGCGATGGGCACGATGTTGCAGGCGGCGGACCTCACGCTCGACGACTTCGACGGGCTCGAAGGGTGCAACGAGATCCTCAACGTCACCCGCCCGGACGTGGTTCGCGGGGTGCACGACGCCTACCTGGCCGTCGGCGCGGACTGCGTGGAGACCAACACCTTCGGCGCCAACCTCGCCAACCTCGCCGAGTACGACATCCCGCACCGCATCCGCGAGTTGTCCGAGGCGGGCGCCCGGATCGCCCGGGAGGCCGCCGACGCGGCCAGCACCCCGCAGCGGCCCCGGTTCGTGCTCGGCTCGATCGGGCCGGGCACCAAGCTGCCCACCCTCGGGCACGCCGCCTACGCCACCCTGCGCGACGCGTACCAGGAAAACGCGGCGGGCCTGATCGTCGGTGGCGCGGACGCGCTGATCATCGAGACCTGCCAGGACCTGCTCCAGGTCAAGGCGGCCGTGGTCGGGTCGAAGCGGGCGATGGCCGAGCTGGGCCAGTCGGTGCCGATCATCTGTCACGTGGCCGTGGAGACCACCGGCACGATGCTGGTCGGCAGCGAGATCGGTGCGGCCCTGGCCGCGATCGAGCCGCTGGGCGTGGACCTGATCGGGCTCAACTGCTCGACCGGCCCGGCCGAGATGAGCGAGCACCTGCGCTACCTGTCGCAGCACTCCCGCATCCCGCTGTCGGTGATGCCGAACGCCGGCCTGCCGGTGCTGACCGCCGACGGCGCGTACTTCCCGCTGACTCCCGTGGAACTGGCCGAGGCCTTGGAGCGGTTCGTCACCGAGTACGGCGTGGGGCTGATCGGCGGCTGCTGCGGCACCACCCCGGAGCACATCCGGGTGCTGTCCGAGCGGCTGCACGGCGTCACCGCCCCGGCCCGCGAGCCGCAGCACGAGGCGGGTGTGTCCTCGGTGTACCACCCGGTGCCGTTCGCTCAGGACGCGTCGGTGCTGATGGTGGGGGAGCGGACCAACGCCAACGGTTCGAAGGCGTTCCGGGACGCGATGCTCGCCGGTGACTGGCGGGCCTGTGTGGAGATCGCCCGCAGCCAGGCGCGTGACGGCTCGCACCTGCTCGACCTGTGCGTGGACTACGTCGGCCGCGACGGCACGCAGGACATGCGGGAGTTGGCCGGCCGGTTCGCCACCGCGTCCACCCTGCCCATCATGTTGGACTCCACCGAGCCGAACGTGGTGGAGGCCGGGTTGGAGATGCTCGGCGGCCGCTGCGTGGTCAACTCGGTGAACTTCGAGGACGGCGACGGCCCCGACTCCCGGTACGCGCGGGTGATGCCGATCGTCCGTGAGCACGGCGCGGCGGTGGTGGCGCTGCTCATCGACGAGGAGGGCCAAGCTCGTACCCAGGAGTGGAAGGTCCGGGTCGCGGCGCGGCTGATCGACGACCTGACCGGTCGGTGGGGCATGGACCGCGCCGACATCCTGATCGACGCGCTGACGTTCCCGATCGCCACCGGGCAGGAGGAGACCCGCCGCGACGGCATGGAGACGATCGAGGCGATCCGGGAGATCTCCCGCCGCTACCCGGGTGTCAACTTCACCCTGGGCATCTCGAACATCTCCTTCGGGCTCAACCCGGCGGCCCGGCAGGTGCTCAACTCGGTGTTCCTGCACGAGTGCGTGCAGGCCGGCCTGACCTCGGCGATCGTGCACGCCAGCAAGATCCTGCCGATGTCGAAGATCCCCGACGAGCAGCGCGAGGTCGCCCTGGACCTGGTCTACGACCGGCGCCGCGAGGGGTACGACCCGGTGCAGCGTTTCCTGGAGCTCTTCGAGGGCGTTGACGTGACCAGTGCCCGGGCCAGCCGGGCCCAGGAGTTGGCCGCGCTGCCGCTGGACGAGCGGCTCAAGCGGCGGATCATCGACGGTGAGCGCAACGGCCTGGAGGCCGACCTGGACGAGGCGATGGCCGGCGGCCGATCCCCGTTGTCGATCATCAACGACATCCTGCTGGACGGCATGAAGGTGGTCGGCGAGCTGTTCGGCTCCGGCCAGATGCAGTTGCCGTTCGTGCTCCAGTCGGCCGAGGTGATGAAGACCGCGGTGGCCTACCTGGAACCGCACATGGAGACCGCGGAGGACGGCGGCAAGGGCCGCATCGTGCTCGCCACCGTGCGCGGCGACGTGCACGACATCGGCAAGAACCTGGTCGACATCATCCTGTCCAACAACGGCTACGAGGTGGTGAACATCGGCATCAAGCAGCCGATCAGCGCCATCCTGGACGCCGCCGAGCAGCACCGCGCCGACGCGATCGGCATGTCCGGGCTGCTGGTGAAGAGCACGGTCATCATGAAGGAGAACCTGGCCGAGATGGCCACCCGCGGGGTCGCGGAGCGTTGGCCGGTCCTGCTGGGTGGGGCGGCGCTGACCCGCGCGTACGTCGAGGACGACCTGCGCTCCACGTTCCCCGGGCAGGTGCACTACGCGCGGGACGCGTTCGAGGGTCTGTCCCTGATGGACCGAGTGATGACCGCCAAGCGTGGCGGCGCCCCGGTGATCGACCCCGAGCGGGAAGCGGCCCTCGCGGCCCGGCGGGCGCGCCGGGAACGGCAGCGCTCCATGGTCACCACGTCGCTGCCGGAGCTGCACGACTCCTCGGTCCGTTCCGACGTGGCCGCCGACGTGGCGGTGCCCACCCCGCCGTTCTTCGGCACCCGGGTCGTCAAGGGCGTGCCGATGGCCGACTACGCGGCGCTGCTCGACGAGCGGGCCACCTTCTCCGGGCAGTGGGGGCTGCGCGGCGTCCGGGGCGGCAACGGACCCTCCTACGAGGAACTGGTCGAGACCGAGGGCCGGCCGCGCCTGCGGTACTGGCTGGACCGATTGATCGCCGACCAGATCCTTGAGGCAGCCGTGGTGTACGGCTACTTCCCCGCGTACTCGGAAGGCAACGACCTGGTGGTGCTCGACGAGAACGGGCACGCGGAGCGCGCCCGGTTCTCCTTCCCCCGGCAGCGGCAGGAGCGGCGGCTCTGCCTGGCGGACTTCTTCAAGCCCAAGGGCGACCAGCTCGATGTGGTCGCGTTGCAACTGGTCACCGTCGGTCACCCGGTCAGCGAGTACGCGGCGAAGCTGTTCGCCCGCAACGAGTACCGCGACTACCTGGAGGTGCACGGGCTCTCCGTGCAGCTCACCGAGGCGCTCGCCGAATACTGGCACCAGCGCATCCGGGCCGAGATGACCCTGCCCGACGGTCGTCCGCTGGGGCACGACGATCCGGCGGACCTGGCCGGCATCCTGCACAACGACTACCGGGGCTGCCGGTACGCGTTCGGCTACCCGGCCTGCCCCGACCTGGAGGACCGGGCGAAGATCGTGGACCTGCTCGGCGCGGACCGGATCGGGGTCGAGCTGTCGGAGGAGTTCCAGCTGATGCCGGAGCAGGCCACCGACGCGATCGTGGTCCACCACCCGGAGGCCAACTACTTCAACGCCAAGTGACGCCGATCCCCGGGGCGCCCCGGGGTGGGTGACGAACTGGGTGACGACGGATGCGAGCAGAGGCGGACGTCCGTGGACACTGGCGGACTGTTCGGTCAGCTCAGCCCTGCTAGCCGTGCAGCTCATCGACGGATGATGGTTCCTTCACACCGAAGGCGTCAAAACCATTGCTGCCGATCGCAGTGCCCGATTCGCCACCGTACCCTGACGATATGTTCGAGGTCCTGTTCGTGCTGGCCGCTCTGGCCGCTACCGTGCTCGGAATAGTGGCGGTGCGCAGAACGCGGGTCAAGCGATTGGAGGGGCCGGGGGTCAGCCCCTACGCCGACGGATGGTGGGTTGCCGGGCACGGTCACAGGAGTGACGGTGGCAGTGCCGACGGGAGCGGCGACGGCAGGGGCGGAGGCGAGTGACGGCTCGCGCGATCTCTCTGGCTCCGGTGCCCTCGCAACTCGGAGCCCTCGAAGCCCTCCTTTGGGTTCAAAGCTTTCCGTGCCCGAGACGTGCCCGATGCAGCGGTCAATACCGGTATACAGCGGCACTCGCGGCAGCCGCAGGATGAACGCTCCGTGCTCACTCGCCAGGCAACACAGCTACCCACGGTGCGGATTAACCCGATTCCCAAGCTGAGGGTAAGCGCTACCTACGATGATGTCCGTGCCTCACTGGTCTGAGACTGCGCGCGTCGCCGAGGAGCGGGGCGACTGGGACCGGGCAATCGCGGTGGTCGGCGCTGTTGCGGAGTGCTACAGCATCGACCACGAGCGGCATAACGCACACCTGTGGCACATGGATCTGTTTGCTCGCGCCGGCCGTCATGGCGAGCTGGCGGCTCTCGCTCGACGTGATGCGCATGCCCGTAGACGGTTGAACCGGCTGCTCTACGAGGAAGGCCGGTTGGGGGATCTGCGACAGCGAGCGTGGGCAGGAGATGGTGGAGCGCAGTATCTCCTCGGACGTCTAGCCGGAGATCGGGATGGTTCGGCTGCAGAGTAGGTGGGTGACTAGCTGGGTGACGGCGGGCACGAGCAGCGGCGGACGTCCACGGACTCTGGTGGATGGTTGTCGCAGCTAAACGCCCTCAGGAATGGAGGTCAGCGAGCCTTGTTGGTTGCCGGGGGTCAAGGAGTCAAGCCGTTCTAAAACGCCTCGCTGTAGCGGATAGTCGCTCAGGCTGGGTGGTCGCTTAGGAACGATCGCGCTGCTGCCTTCATGGCCGCCGCCGCTTCTTCCGCCTCGTTGTACGTTGCGCCCCATCCGGCGTACAACTCTAGGAAGCGATCGCCGACCGGTCGCAGCTCCGGCCGTTCGGAGTAGCAGGCCTGCCAGTAGATCTCGTGCGCCAGATCCTCGGGGTCACCCTTGCCGGCAAGTATGTTCGCCGCCGCCTGACGCATGAGGTGTAGCCGGGCGGCGCTCTTGTCCGGGACGGGACTGCCCAGCTCATCCATCGCCTGCCGGAACAGGTCGACGGCTTCCCGCGACTGGCCCTTCGAAAGGCCGGCGAGCTCACGCAAGCTCGGAGAGTCGACGCCTCGGGTCAGAGCGTGAGCGGCCGCCATCGGCAGATCATCGCCGACCGGTTCGTACATCGCCATTCGGATGCCAAGGTCGCGCAGTTGCTCCATCCCGGAGAGGCTAGGCGCTGCACGGACCGCTGGCCAAGGCGTCGACGACGGACGGACCGCAGCTTCGGGGACGCGTGGCAAGGTTGGGTAACCCTCGACGGCGGGTTTGGGCACAGGCAGGGCAACGGGACACGGGATGCAATCTGTGCGCGTCCGAGGTGCGGCACCGGTAAGGCCAGGATCATGCCGTTTCCAGGCCGTCGGAGGGGAACCCCCCGTGCCCACTGCTGATCATCAATGCCAGGCGCAACAGCAGGTCAGGCACCAAATCGTTCGATTTGATCGACTACGTCCTCGCCGTTGATCAATGCAACGCCAAGTAACGATTCCCACCGAACATGCTGTCGATGCCTCGGCGCGTCCGGTCCTCGCCGGTCGGTAGTCGATGTTTCCCAGCTCAAGCGGCTGCCCACCCAGGTCAGCCGTCAAAGGTTCCTGCACACGGGGGAAGTCCCCACCGTGCGCATTGGCTCCGTCAGCAGTAGCCACGTGTCCGGAGGGATGTGCGGCTTGCCGGGAACAGCACGCTGTTCCTCGTGGTAGCCCGTTGGGCAGACCTCGGCGGCGAGGCGGCGCCAGAACCGGGCGGCACCAGGGTTTTCCTCTTGAAAGGGCACCTCCCAGTGTCCTGTGTGTCTGGCGAAGAGTTGTCGGGCGGCGAGACTTCCGACGCCCGAGCGGCGCACGGCCCGTACGACAAAGAATTCGGCGATGCGCAGTGGTTGGATCTCCAAGCTGGAGACGAATGCGAAGCCCACGGGCCTTGTGTCCTGACAGATGATGTAGCCCGAGCTGTCTGGATCCTGGAGGTAGGTCGGCAGGCGGCCCAAGGTGAACGAGCCCGACTCGTCCGGCAGCGTGCCCCGAAACTCGGACAGGTCGTGCCGGTACAGCTGCCATAGCCGTTCCACGAGGGGCAGGTCGTCGGGCAGGATCGGCCGAAGAGTGACAGGGCTTAGCATGCCGTCATCATGCCCGGTCAAGAGGGCGCACAGGTCGACGTCGAACCGTGCAACAAGCGCTTCCAGCGTCGGAGTGACCCCAACGGCCCGGGATGTCCAGCAGTTCCAGCCTGAAGGGTGGTGGACCTGGCCTCCGGAGCTACTGGTACTTCTGCCGAGAGCCAAAGGGCCACGCGGGAGACTTCGACTGCCCGACAGTTCACGAGCAGCTACTTTGATCCAGGCTCAGGATGTCGCAGATGAGTTGGCGGACGCGTGTCGCGTATCAGTCGACGGAGGACAGCACCCTCACAGAATCCCCGTTCAAAGTTTCTGTACGTCTTCAAGGCGGCCTGAAACGGGCCGCACGCGCCGCCGCCTGGGCGCGCGTCCGTCGCTCCGCTGGCGCTCCGACTCCGGCCACGCAGAACGCCCGGCGGCTGGCGCGTAGAGCGGGAAGCCCGGGGGCCGCCGCAGACGGTAGCGCCGAGGGTGGTCGAGGTTGGTCGGCCGGCAGCCGGCCGAGCCGCGCACGAGCGGGCGCGGCGCAGGGAAGACACGCCGGGTCCGCGCGGCAGGTCGCGGCCGTCGGGGTCGGGGTTGGCGGCCCGAGTGTGCCGGGCCGCCCCTCCAAGCTCAAGAGCGCTACGCGTCGCAAACGACGGCCCTGCGGGCCGCCCTTGACCTCGGAGCCTCTGCGACCCTCGGGCAGGAGTCGTGGGCAGGCCGATGGCCTGCCCTTACATTAGGCGTGCCGCCAACCCCGCCCCCCGACTCATCGGCGGTCACCCTGAGGCTCTTGACGTGGCGGACCGGTCGGCTGCCCGACCACGATGGCTTCAGGCTAGCTAACACCAACGGGCCAGAACCTCGCCTCACGGGACCGATTGCCGCGACGTCACTGAGGTGCCCGGGTGGCCGGAACCCCATGTGGGCAATCGACGGGCACGGGGGTGACCTCGCGGGGCCCACTGGTCTCCCGGCGAACGTCGAAGCGCACGCAAATGTTGTAGTACACCTCGTCGCCGGCCAGCCAGCCCTCAGCCGCGCGGCCCACCATCATTACCTCTACCGTGGCCAGGAGACCCACCCCACGCTCGTCAGGATCGTGGACCGAGGAGGTGAGCCACTCGCCTTCCGTTTCGGCGACAAGCCGGTTGAGTACGGACTGGTTGCTTTTCCAGCCCTTCAGACTGAGTGAGTCGGTCGCCCAGGGCTCGGTTTCGTGGGCGACCTGTTCGGCCCTCTCCAAGACCCTATCCCGAGCACTGTCGTGGCCCGAGGGGGCGCATCCAGCGGAAGGCAGCACGACGAGGCAGGCCAGCAGCGCGCCGACGCCTGTCCGCCCCCAGCGAGCCGGATCAAGCACCCGTCGACTATCGATGATGTGTCGCAACATGATGCCAGAACATCCCCGATTCCGTCGTCAAGCATCCGTCCGATTACTCAGTGCGGGGCCCTGAGTCGCCATGACTCGCAAGCTACTGCAGGTGGTCTCGCCCGGAGTAGACCTCGGCTGCTACGAAAGCTCCTCGTCTCAGGCGGTACCGATGCCGCAGATGCCACGTGGTGGGTGACTAACCGAGTGACGACGGGTACGAGCAGCGACGGACGACCACGGACGCAGGCGGAAGGTTCCCGCACCTCAATGCCCCTGGCGACGCAGGTCAGCGAGCCGTGATCGTTGCCTGAGGGTCAAGGAATCGAACGCCATCGCGTCCGCTGAGTGCCCGGTAGGCCGGCTGATATCGGCCGGTCGCGGCTTTGCCTTCGGGGAGGGGCCATCCCGCTTTGGGACAGTCCCGAGGGCTGGAAGGCTGTACCGTCCGACCGTGCACAGCCCAGCGCCGAGGACCCCTACCGGGCCGTCACTGGCGGCTGCCTTCCCGGCCCATCTTCAGCGGGACGTGCAGACCGTCTTGAAGCTCCTACCGTCGGCACCCTTGAAGCCGGCCCTGCCGTTCGGTGTAACCGTCGATGAGCAGCCACTGGTCATCCCGTACCGCATCTACCAGGCCGAACCTCCAGCCGGTGCGGAGACCAGCCTGCCGCCGACCCAGCTCGCGATTCTCAACTGCCTCTACACGCGTCACCACGACGGTCGAGTACGGCAGCGACGGCTTGAGCACGTTCTGACGCTGAACGAGCCATGGGTGGTCCCATACGTGGTCCGGCTCGTCGGGGAGTACGTCCTAGAGATCCTGCTCGACATCCGCCGTGGGTTCGTCGAGCTCGACGAACCCACGACCCCGCAGCACGCTGTCTATGGACAGGTTCTCGCCGCCAACCCGTCCTTCCTCGCCGTCACGCGTCAGCGAGTGGCGAGCTACTGGGCCTGCTACTACCGGCATCTGTACTCCGACCGCCGTTACTACCCGGGCTCTACGCTCATCGAGTCCATGCGAGCCGCAGCAAGGCACCACAGCGCCCCCACCAGGTCACGACATCCTCGTGTCTAGACGAGGGGCAACGCGCCGTCGTAGTCCATCCCGATGTCGCGGGCGAGTCCCAAGATTAGGCCGTATCCAGGCCGTCAGAGGTGAACCAAGAGCAACGAACGTTGACCAGCGATGACCGATGAATGCACAGCTCAGACGGCATCTTGTCCGTGTTGATCGACTATGCCCTCACCGTTGATCAATACAACGCCGAGTAAGCCGACACTCATGCGTCTATGGTGAAGCGAGTGCTCTGCGGCCCGCCGTCATCGTCGCGGAACACCCACTGAGTGCGCTTGGCAGGGAACTCAGTGGGTGCGCGGCCTCCACATGGACCACGACCTGGCCGACCGGCAACCTGCGGTAGCCGACGCGGTTCCTCAGCGGGCACGCCTCGACCACTCCGCCCTCGCCGGGTTGGACCTGCTGGTCGACGGTGAGCGTGCGCCGCAGGAAGGCAGCGGTGTTTGCCACCGGCCGTCAGCTCCAGATTCCGCACGCGGTGTTCGCAACTCGTATAACTCATCGCGGTACCGTCGGTGATGGCAGGCCCGCCGGTTGTAGCGGTCGGCGGGCCGCCGCCCAGACCGCTACCTGGGGAAGGCCATGGCTATGACTGAGTCGAGCATCTTTGGCACCCGCCTACGCGCGCATCGTGAACACGTCGGGAAGACCCGCGCGGTCCTCGGCGGACTCGTCGGCCGCAGCGCCGACTGGGTCAAAGCCCTCGAAACTGGGCGCTTACTCACGCCGCGGCTGCCGATGCTACTGCGCTTGGCGGAGGTCCTCGACATCACCGACTTGGCTGAGCTGACCGGCGACCAGTCTCTGCCGGTCGCATCCGTGACGCGCGCCGGGCACGCTGCCGTCGACAGCGTCGCTGCGGCGATGCAACGCTCCACCGTGCCAGCCGGCGATCCGATGCCCGTCGCCGTGTTGCGCGGACTCGTTGACCAGGCCTGGTCGCTGTGGCACCGATCCAGCACCGAACGAACCGCCGTGGCCGCAGTACTACCAGGACTTCTCGACGACGCCCGACGCTCATCGCGGCGGCTCGACGGCGCGGATAGGCGGGTTGCGCTGGCCGAGCTGGCACGCGTTTACCACTTGGCGCAGCTGTACGTCGCCTACCAGCCATACCCGGAGCTTGTGTGGTTGGCGGCCGACCGCGCCATGAGCGCCGCGCAGGACGCCGATGACCCAGACGCGATCGCAGTCGCGGCGTGGTACTACGCGCACGTCTACCGGTCAGCGAACCAGGTCGACGCGGCCGATCTCGTGCTCGCCGACGCCGAACAGCTCGTCGACAAGGAAGCGGGTGTAGAGCAGTACGCCCGGTGGGCGCAGCTTCAACTGGGTCGCGCGCTTGGCCACGCGAAAGCGGGTCGGGACGGGCCGGCGTGGCGGGCCTGGGACGCCGCTGACGCCGCCGCTGACCGGCTGGGCGCTCACTATGCCCACCCGTGGCTGATGTTCGGCCCGGTGGCCTGCGCCGCGTACGCGGTGACGTTGGAGACGGACCTTTGCCATGCCGGGGAGGCAGTGCGCCGCGCTGACTCGACGAACTACAGCGCGTTGCCGTCGCGTACCCGACGTGCTGGGCACTTGATCGACGCCGCTCGGGCGCACCTGCTGCGTCGTGAGGAAGTCGCCGCTGTGCACCTGCTCGGTCGGGCTTTACGGGAGAGCGTGGACACCGTCCGGCACAACCCCTACTCACGCACGGCCGCGCTGGAGTTGTCGTCCCGGTCGGGGACGGTGGGCGAGGACGCGCGCGAGCTGGCGCTTGCCATCGGCGTGGAGGGGTAGTTGTCCCAGGGGGACAGACCGTCCCCACTGCGGTCCGTGTGCGTACATAACGTCCTGGTCACTGAACCGGGCGCGGATCGACTGCAGCGCTGTCGCGAGGATCGTCGCGCCCCCAGACCGGCGGAGGCGGCACTGTGCACGTTGTCCTCAGGTTGCGGCTGCTGGAGGCCGGCCCGCTCGCGGTCGAGCTCGCCGGTCCGCCTATCCGGGCCCGCGAACAGGCGGCCGCCAATGATCGGCTGCTCGCGCAGGCCCGCCGCCGGGCCGCCGAGCACCTCTGCGACGGGCCGACCCGGTGACCGCCCGTGCGATGCCCGCCCAGGGCACCCGGGTGTCCATCCGACCCGGCGAGTGGCAGATCCGGCCCGGGCAGCCCGGCCACACCTACCACGACATCCGGGTCGTGTCTGTCCACGACTCTCACGACCCCGCGTATGCCTGGGTGTATGGCCACGGGCTGGAGTGTGCGTGGGAGTCCGCCGACTGTACGGCGCCGTTCTGCTGGGAGCTACTGGTCAAAGTGGAGGTCTTGGTCGCAACGGCAGCGGGTGAGCGGTCGTGACCGCCCCGACCTTGGCTCGGCCGGTGGTGCAGTCTCGACGCCCCCGACCTACTGCTCCCCAGACAACCGGCGCGTCGGCAGCGAGATGACGGCCCACCTCCCGGTCACGCCGGCCTGGATGTGTGGCGGCTGCGGTGCCGACTGGCCCTGTGCGACCCGTCGGCGCGAACTGCTGGCCGAGTATCACCGTGCCCCGGTGTCACTTGCCCTCTACCTGGCCGGCCACCTCGTCGAAGCCGCTCAAGACCTTGCCCACGTTCCCGCCGGCCACCTGCACAACCGATTCCTCGGCTGGAGCCGATGAGTATCTTGCGGCCGGGCGACGAGAAGTTCCACTACAGCGACGGGTCCCACCGGTGGATCCCGCCGGACCCGGATTATGACCAGGAGGTCTGGGACGAGCAGGTCCGCCAGCACAAGCATGGCCACCTCAGGAACGAGCGCCCGAAGGTACGCATTCAACGCCTCGTCTGACGGAGATAACCACTTCAGGCCCTCGTGGCGACTATGCCTACGCGTCCGCGACTGAACGGGCCAACCAGGCCGGGCCGATTACCTGTTCGCTCGCGGCAGGCCGGCCAGCGCGCTGGCATTGCGATAGGTACCTTGCTATGCCAAGGTAGTGGTATGCAGACCGATCCGAAGCTCGTTGCGTTGCGGCGCGGCCTGCTCGAACCACTCGTCCTGGCTGCCGTCGAGTCCCAGCAGCGGTACGCGGCCGAGATCCTCGCCGCGTTGCAGGCGGCAGGCTTCCCCGCCCAGGAGGGCACGCTGTATCCGCTGCTGAGCAAGCTCCGGCGAGACGGGCTCGTGCACCACGAGTGGCGTGAGTCGCCGTCAGGGCCGCCCCGGAAGTACTTCTCCCTCACGGATGCCGGCAGAGGGCAGCTCGCCGCGTTCCGCGACTACTGGAACGAGCTGTCCCACATGATCAACACGATTGGACGATGATCTATGAACGAGCCGATATCCATCCGTCTCACCGGGCATGCCGCGGCCTTTCCAGCCACCCGCGAAGCACGAGACGCTTTGCGGCAGTATCTCGACGACGCGCGACGCGCGCTGCGCATCGACCCGGACGCTGACGAGATCGTCCGAGACCTCGAATCGGCGATCGGCGACCGGCTGAGCACTCGCACGGGCTCGGTCGACGACTCGGTGACCGGTGCCCAGATGGCAGCCATCCTGTCTGAGTTGGGGCCGGTGAGCCCCGCACGCCCCGCGCCGCCGTCCGCCGAAAGGAGGTCGCGCGGCCGCTTCTGGTGCCGGATCAAGGAGGGCAGTTGGTTCGGTGGCATCTGCCTCGGCGTCGCGGCGTACGGCGAGTTCCGCGTGGACTGGGTACGCACCGTCGTGCTGCTGCTGACCCTGGTCAGCGGTGGACTACTCGGCGTGGTGTACTTGGTCCTGCTGCTCGTGCTGCCCGTCGTCCCGACGGTCACCGACTATGAGCGCCAACGGGACGCACCGCGATACCCCTGAACGAAAGCGCGCGGCCGGGGCCAGCGCGCGTCCGGGCAGTCCTGCCCAGCCGGCCCTCCAGGTAGGACGCTGCCGGGGCGCGACAGGTCACAGTGCTCGGTAGTTCCGGTGGCTTCCCCGTACTCGGCCGCGCCTGCAGTGGTTTCGCGGTGGACTGGCACGGCTGCCACATGGTGCTCGAGCTGGGCTATGCCACGCGTTCGTGCTCGACCGGCTCGGCGGCTTGGAGCCCGACGTCGACCTGCACGCGGTCTTCGACCTGCACCCGTTACCCGGCAGCTACCGGGTCGGGCCATTCGACCTGACCGGGCTGTCTCTCCCGCACTTCGTGCCCGACGCCGGCGTCCGAATTGAGGTCGATGGAATCGTCCTGTCCTACTCCGGGGACACCGGGCCGACTCCCGCGTTGGCCGAGCTGGGCCGTGACGCTGACCTGATCATGGTAGAGGCGACGGACCGCGCCGGCGAGACAAAGCCGTCCCACCCGAAACCTGTTGACCTCCACCGAGGCTGGTCGGTGGGCTCGTCGCGGGTGCCCGCCGGCTGATGCTCACCCACTTCTGGCCCGGCAACGACCGGGAGGCGGCAGTGGCCGCCGCGCAGGTCAAGTTCGGCGGTGTCGTGCTGCCGGCTGAGGAAGGGCTCAACTGATGCTCGGGACGCCAGACCGCGGATGCGCCTGTCGCCGCTGCGGCTGATCAGACCTGTTCCTGCCCATGGTCACTCTGCTTCGTCGCCATCAGTCAGATAGCCAACGCCATCACAGGTGGGACAGGGCCCGAAAACGCTTCCCATTCCTTTGCCCATGCCCGTCGTCTTCACCATGCCCGGGAGCCGCGCAACACCACGGCATTCCGGGCATCGGCGGTGAACGCCTGTGGGGCGAGGCGGAGGTGCCTCTGTGTCCTGACCTTCTGGCTCCACCGCGCGAGGATAGCCGTAGGGGGTTGATGAGCATGTGGACCATGCCCGGAGCCAGGGCTCGACAGGGGAGTAGGTAGACGCGCCGCAATTGTCGCTTGAAGATCAAGGGGTCGCCGGGCCACACGGGCACCGGCAAGATGGTGGCGTGGAGACTGAGCCCGTCACAGCTGGCCGGGCGGTGTTCGTGGACGGGCTGGAGGGCTTGCCTGGCAGCTCGCGCGGCTGTCGCCTTGCCCTGACGTTGGCATGTCCGGTCTTTCTTCGTGCCGCTGACGTTCGGTGGGTTGATCTGGCGGATCTTCGACGGCCAGGTTCGACGGCGCTTCGCCGAGGAGTGTCCAGGCATGGGATTGCAGGATTCGCGGATACGAAATGACGCCAGCGCCGAGGCGGGAGGATGGCGTGCAAGGTGACTGCGGTGACGATCTCAGTAGGATGCTGAGATGTCTCGACCAGTGATCTTCGACCTCTTTCACACCCTGATCCAGGGTGCCGACGAGGAGCGTGATCGGGTGGTGGGTGAGATGGCGGTCATGGTCGGGTTGGCTCCGGCCGACCTGGTCGCCGCGTACCACGCCACCTGGCGGGACCGGCTGGTCCGGTGGGACGTGGAGGAGACCATCCGCATCCTCGCCGGACGCCTCGGCGGCACACCGACCGACGAACAGGTCGCACGGGCCGGCGAGCATCGGCGAGCCCTCGCACGTCGGGTGCTGCATAGCGTCTCGACCGCAACCTTGGATGTCCTCGACGCGCTACGCGGCGAAGGTCATCCGCTGGCTCTCATCAGCAACGCCACCTCGGACACCGCCGAGGCATGGTCGCAGAGTCCGCTGGCCCAACGGTTCGATGTCGCGGTCTTCTCCTGCGATGTCGGGCTGGCCAAGCCTGACCCGGCGATCTACCACCTTGCCGCCGAGCGGTTGGGTGTTGGGCCCGGGGAATGCGTCTTTGTTGGCGACGGCGCGGACGGTGAGCTGGCGGGGGCGGCAGCGGTCGGTATGACCGTCCTCCGGACCAGGGAGCACAACGACTCCGACCCGGGCTGGGGCGGACCGGTTGTCGCTACCCTGGGCGACCTTCCCGCCAATCTCCGAGAGCCGTTCAAGGCCATGGAGCCGTCCGGGGCGCACACGGGGACAGCGACAGCCTGAACCTGACAACCAGCGACCAATGACGTGCGCCCTCAACAGGATGTTAGGGCCCTGGGATGCCGTGATCGGGGATGTCACGCTCACGGTTCGGTGGGTCGTGCTTCTCCACGTGCTCACCGGACGGCATCAATTTATCTATTTGTTGTATGAGGTCCTCGTAGGGCCCGCGTTCCGCCGGCACCTGTGTCAATACTATTTTCGGAAATTTTTTGCCGCGCGTCGACGGTGTCTCGCTTGCGGGGACAGCGCGGTCAGGAGTGTCACCGGGAGGCGGTGGGGACTCTTCCGACGCTGAAGGCATTGAGGACAGGTTGCCAGGTTCTCTGCCCGCTGGTTCCGGTGTGTGCGCGCGGTCTCTCTCGGGTTGCGCAATTGACCACTGACGTGGAGGCTCCCCGTCGGATCGTTTCTGTGGTCGCGGCGCTGGCGGGACATGTCGTGGCTGAGCGGATCTTGTCCACTGTCGTCCGCTGATGTCCGGGCCTCGCTTCCTGCGCGGTTCGTTCCACGCCGAGGGCAGGATCGACAGGATGATCTCGATCAGGCGCAGGATGCGTGCGAGCAGCGCAGAGATTTCAACATCACGTCCGTTCCTCCTCGCCTCTTCGGTTTGGAGGTGATAAATATGATAAGTTACGAAAATCGCTGCCAGGCTCATCAGAAGGCCACCCACGGTGCCTGCCAGGGCTATCCAGTCGGATATCTGCATGGGTCGATTCTGCACACCGGCCGCAACTGCCGATCTTGCGGTATCTCCCTGGCCGACAGCCCGGTTGCTGTGGCACACCAGATGGCGGTGACCGCACGTCACCCGACCAACGTGCCGTCCGGATTCATGATCTGGTCCCGCACCAGCGGTACGACAGCCGACCAGATCCCGTGATCCACGCCGTCCGGTGACCGTTGGGTCGCGGGGCCGCGACGCGGCAGACGGGCTGCTCTGGATGTCAAGGACCGCCGCGTGGCTCCGTCCTCGGGGAGGATGCGGTCACCGTGACCGCAGCAGAGCAGGAGGGTCCAGCATGGCGATCCGGCGGATGGACAACGTCCTCATCGTTGTCGAGGACCTCGACGCGGTCATCGCGTTCTTCGTCGAACTTGGCATGGAGTTGGAGGGCCGAGGGCCGGTCGAGGGGCGGTGGGTGGAGCGGGTCATCGGGATCGACGACGTCCGGCAGGAGGTCGCGATGCTGCGGACCCCGGACGGCCACGGCAAGGTCGAGCTGGCGATGTTCCACCGGCCGGCGGCGATAAGCGCGGAACCGAGGGACGCGCCAGCCAACACGCTGGGCATTCGGCGCATCATGTTCGCCGTCGACGACATCGAGGACGTGCTCACCCGGCTGCGCGGCCACGGCGCCGAACTCGTCGGCGAGGTGGAGCGGTTCGAGGACATCTTCCGGCTCTGCTATGTCCGCGGCCCCGAGGGCATCCTCGTCGGCCTGGCCGAAGAGCTCCGCTGACGGCCGCCGCGCCGCCGCAGCAGGCTCAGGCGATCAGGGTGCCGCCGTCCACTGTCACCACCGTGCCGGTGGCGTAGGTCGCCCGCAGGAGGTAGGCGAACGCCTCGGCGACCTCCTCGGGCTCGCCCACCCGGCCGAGCGGAAGCGACTCGGCGAGCTGCGCGTACATCTCCTCTCGGGTTTCTTCGGGCAGGGAGTCCCAGAGCGGTGAGCGGATCACGCCGGCGGAGACGGCGTTGACCCGGATCGGGGCGAGTTCGACGGCGAGCGCGCGGACCAGAGCGTCGATCGCCCCGGTGATGCTGGCGGCGACCGACCAGCCGGCGTTGGGCCGGTGGTTGGCGGTGCCGGTGGTGAGGGTGATCGACCCGCCGGGGCGCAGGTACGGCAGTGCCGCGTTGACCGCCGACAGGGAGCCGAAGTAGCGCAGGTCGAAGGCGGCCCGGGCGACGGCGAGGTCGAGGGCGTCGACGGACATCAGGGCGAGGGGTTCGCCAGCGGTGTAGACGAGGTGGTCGAACGAGCCGAGGTCGTGGAACAGCCGGGACACGGCGTCGGGGTCGGTGAGGTTGGCGACGTACCCCTGGGTGGTGGTCGGCAGGGTCGTCAGGGCGCGGTCCACGCTGCGCTGGTTGCTGGAGGCGACCACGACCTGGGCGCCCTCGCGGGCGGCGCGGGCGGCGGTGGCGAGGCCGATCCCCGAGGTTCCGCCGAGTACGACGACGCGCTGGTCGATGAGGGTCATGGTGTGTCCTTCCGGATCGGGTGGTGGAGGCGGTTACCACCGTGCGCCGGCGGGAGCGTCCGCGTCCAAGACCTCTTTCACCTCCTGTGATGCCCGTTGGGTATCACTCCACTCATACCCGGCGGGTATCATGGAGCCGCCCGCAGCGGGAACCGGACGGGGGCAGGATGGACGTCGATCTGCGCAAGCTCCGCTATTTCGTGGCGGTCGCGGAGGAGCTGCACTTCGGTCGGGCCGCCGCCCGGCTGCACATCGCCCAGCCGGTCCTGTCGCGCCAGATCCGGGCCTTCGAGCACGAACTTCGCGCCGAGCTCTTCGTGCGGGACCGCCGCTCCACGGTGCTGACCGAGGCCGGTCGGCAGCTGCTGACCGAGGCCCGTCCGCTGCTCGCCTCCGCGGAGGCCCTGTGGCGGCGGGTGCAACGGGCCGCGCACGGCCGCCCGACGTTCACCATCGCGTTCATGCCCGGTCTTCTCGTCACCGCCGAGGCCCGCGCCATCGGCCAGCGGCACCCCGACCTGGCCGTCAACGTCGTCCGTACGTCCTGGGACGACCAGGCCGACATCGTCCGCGAGGGGCGCGCGGACGTCAGCTACGTGCGGCTGCCGGTCGACCAGCGCGGCCTGCGGCTGCGGCCACTGTTCACCGAACCCCGCGTCGTCGTCCTGCCCACCGAGCACCGCCTGGCCGGTAGGGAGTCGGTCGACCTCGCCGAGCTGGTCGAGGAACGGCTGCTGCAGGACCCGGACGCGGCGCCGGAGTGGCGTGACCTGCCGAACCGTCTTATCGACCCCGATCCCCGCCCTCGGCCCGCGCTCAACTCCGTCGAGGAGAAGCTGGAACATGTCGCCGCGTACGCCGGGATGGTGATTTTGCCGCTGTCGACGGCGACGTTCTACACGAGACCGGACGTCGTCCACGTGCCCGTCGCCGACCTCGGCCCCAACCAGGTGTGCCTGGCGTGGGCCGAGGAGAACCGGTCACCGTTGGTGCACGAGTTCGTGGACCTCGCGGCGCCACCACTGGACGATCGGCGCCCAGGGGAGTCAGGCGGTGCCGTTCGGGAAGGTCTCCCGTAACGCCGGGTCCAGCGGGCGTCCGCTCGTCGGCTCGATGAACAGGTCGGCGAGCAGGAGGTCGGCGAGGTAGATCGGGTTCACCCCCGACTCCTTGCGGCCGAGAGCCTGCGCCGCGCCGCCGAGTCGCAGCGCGTCCCGCGCCGCGCCGGCCGGCAGCCGGCTGACCCGGCGG
>NZ_QGSZ01000323.1 GCF_003857055.1 Micromonospora inaquosa
GGGCCCGGCGGCGCAGGAGCAGCAGTGCCAGCAGCACGAGGAGCCCCACGACCAACAGGTACGACGCGGGTGGCCAGGCGTCGCGGGTGGGGCTGGCGAGCGTTGGCAGGGCAGTCGGCTCGGCGGTGTCGCCGTCACGCCGAGGCACGGCGGCCTCGCGGGTGCCGGTGCTCTCGCCATCGGTGCGGCGATCGGGGACGGCGGGTGCCGGGACATCGCCCGCCGAGCCGGCGGGCACGGGAATCGCGGTGGACGCCACCGGGCTGGGCTGGTCGGCAACAACCGGCGAACGACTCGGGGTGGGCGCACCGGTCGGGACGACGCTCAGCGTCGGGGTGACGCTCGGCGTCGGTGCGGCACTGGGCGGGTCGCCGCCGAGCAGGTCGTCGACGATCTGGCCGACGCCACCGATGATGTCGCCGAGCGGATTCGAGGTGGCCGACGGGGATGGCGCCGGAGCGAGGGCGAGGGTCAGCGCGAGGACGACGACGGTAGGCATGAAGCCACCTCCGGTGTGCCGATATGCCACGCACCGTATCGCATCGTGGGATCGCGTGGGGACACCGGCACACCGGGGCGGGGGCGCGTCCGGCGCGCTCCCTCGCCCACGGTGTCCCAGCTGGTCAGACGGGCAGACCGCCGACCTGAGTGGAGATCCACGATCGGATCGACGGCAGGTCCACATAGATGGACGGGCCGGTGGCGCAGGTGGAGTTGTTGTTGCCGGCTCGACTCGTCGCGCCGATCAGGTTCCACACTCCGTTGACCCGGCGCACCTGCGGCCCACCCGAGTCGCCGTAACAGGCGCCGGAATTGCCGTTGGTGTTGTTGGTGCAGATCTCGTACGGGCCGTTGATGCCGGAGCACCTGCTGTCGGCCACGATGGACGTGTCCAGTTCGTTGGCGACCGTCGGGGCCGACCCGCAGCCTCGCGGGGCACACGTCTGGCCCCAGCCGATGATCCGGGTGGCGGTGCCGACCGCGCCGGAGGTGCTCGGGATCGGGGCCGGCGCGTACGTCACCGAGCTGGCCAGTTGCAGCAGCTTGACGTCGACGCTCGGGTGGTTGACCGCACGGGTCACCCGCACGACGGTCCCGCCGCTGGAGCGGTTGATGCTGCCCACCCGCACCGAGGACGGCGTGGAGCAGTGCTTCGCGGTAACCGCCCAGTTGGCCTTGATCAGGGTGCCGGTGCAGCCGGAGACGTACACCATGAACGGGTAGCTCTCGCTTGCCGGCCGGCCGCCGACCACCATCGGTGCGATGTCCGAGTCGCCGTTCCAGGTGTACGTCGTGCTGGTCGGCGCGGCGAGGGTTCCGGCGAACAGCGAGTTCACCCGGCTCGCCTCGGCCGCGCTGGGGTTCGCGTTGCGGCAGGAGACCGGGGCGCTGCTGCCGGACATCAGGTCGGAGCAGAGGCCGGTGCGCCGGTCCGGCAGACCCAGGATGTGGCCGAGTTCGTGGGCGGCGATGCGATTGCGGTCGTAGCCCTGGTTGACGGCCGTGCGGCCCATCCAGATCCGGCCGGAGCCGAGCCCGGTCGGCTGCGCCCGGGGCCAGCCATCGTCGACGTAGATGGTGATGCTGGCCGGAGTGCCGGCCAGGAGTCGGACGGTGCTGACCCGGCTGTTCCAGATCTGCGCCGCCTGGTCGAAGTTGGTGCGGAACTCACCGGTCCGGCTCGCGTCGTAGTAGACGGTCCGTACGGCGGCGGCCGGCGCACCGGTGGCGAGCTGCGTCCCGGCCGCCGCCAGGATCGCCACCAGCATGGCCAGCGCCGCACGTCTCAGTTGTCGTCGAAGCATCACGCACTCCCCTGCGGTCGTCCGGCGACCAGCGGCCACCGGTTCATCGAAGCAGATGAATGTTAAGGCGATGGCGATCGATGCCCGGCATAGCGGAAGAGTCATACCGGCGAGACCGGCGGCTGTTACCCAGCGGTTACGCCACAGCGAAGCGCCTGTGGCGGGGCAGGACGACGGTGGCGGCAGAGGGTCACCGGCAGCGCCGCCACGACGTGACCCCGACACCGAACGGGAGAAACCACAATGAGGATCAGGAGCGCACTGACCGCCTTGGCGGTCGTCCTCGCCGGGCTGGTCGCCGGCGCCGGCAGCAGCACCGCCGCGGGCAGCACCAGCGCGGCGGCGTACTGCGGGATCACCTGGGGCAGCGCGGAGAAGTCGGCCGGCGCGCTGAGCGACGGCCCGCTGGTCGACGTACGGACCGGCCGGCACGACTGCTACGACCGGGTGGTGTTCGAGTTCGCCGGCCCGGTCGACGGTTACGCGATCGGCTACGGCGAGACGTGGACCGAGGGCGAAGGGCTGGCGCTGTCGCCGTACACCGCCGGCGGCGCGCTGCTGCGGGTCTCGCTGCGGGCCCCGGCGTACGACGACGACCACCTGGGCACCGTGCCCTACGCGGTCGGCGAGCACGTGACCAACCTGCTGCGCTACCCGACGCTACGCGACGTGGTCTTCGGCGGCAGCTTCGAGGGCTACAGCACCTTCGCCGTCGGCGTACGGGCGCGGTTGCCGTTCCGGGTGCTCGTGCTCGCCGGCCCCGGCAGCCACAACCGGGTGGTGCTCGACGTCGCCCACCAGTGGTGATCGGAGCCGCGGATCAGCTTGGCCATCCGCCGGGTGAGGCGGGTGGCCGAGCGACCGGCGGCCGACGGCTACCACACCGTCGCTGTCGGCGCCCGGACCCGGATCAGGAGCGCTAGAAGAATTCACCCAGACAAGGGGAATGGCGGTCGGCAAGGCTCGGACGGAACCAGCGCCAAGAGAATTGCCAGGCCCGACAGGCACATGATCGGTAGTAGCGGAACCGCCAACAGCACGAGCGTGACAGCCACCCCCGCGGTGGTGCGGCGCTGCGGTGTCGTCCCGCGCTCGCGCCTGTCGTCGCCCCCGCTTTCCCGGTCGGTCACTGTGGCCCCCCGCGATGCCGTGGTGATCCGATTGCCCCACCGGAGCACCGGTATCCAGACCCGACACTCGCATCGTAGGGACCGTCAGCTACACCGGAGAGTGAGCGCCGACAGCAGGGACGGATGGTGCGGACGGACGACCCGTCAACCGGCCCGGTAGCTGAGGTAGCGCCCCTCGTTCCAGCTGTGGAAGTTGTTGAGCTCGTATCCCGGACCGCCGCAGTCGGGGGTCTGGTAGCCGGAGACGCTGCCGAAGCCGCCGCTCCACGGGAGTATCCAGGTCGCCTCGGCCGGGACCGGACGGCAGACGCCGTCGGGCGTGGCCTGCCTGCCGACCACTTCGGTGGGGTAGCTCGAATAGAAGACCAGGCCCTTGTCGGGGCTCTGGAACGGCTCGCCGGCAGCCACGGGCGTCGCCGGCAGTGTCACGGTCAGCGTGGTGATCAGTGCGGCGGCGAGACCCGCGGCGATCCGATCGGCGGCTTTGCGCATGAGTGTCCTCCCGGGACGGGATCATCGAATTATGTCGATGCTCTGCCAAGAAGGTTTAGGTGTCAAGTAAAACACCTCGTCGGGCGGCGACCCTCCGACGGAACGAGCCGGCAAACCCCTCGCCTCGTCGATCATGGAGTTGTGGTGGGCGACAAAGCAACCAGAGACCATTCAGACCGCGCACCACACCTCCATGATCGACGCCGCGAGCCGGCCCTGGAGGCTAGGCCTCGTCAGCCAGGTGCCAGACCTCCCGCATCGGGGCCCACCAGTCCCCCGAACCGGGTTCGGCGATCGACTCCTGACACGGATCGGTCAGCTTCCACCACTCCTGCGTCTGCGGGTCCGCGGCGATCAGACGCTGATCGGCCTCGTAGTCGTCACCGACGTACTCGTAGTAGCCGAAGAGCAGGTCGTCGTGGAGAAAGATGGTGTAGTTGCGGAAGTTCGCCTCGCGCAGCGTCTTCTCGACGCTCGGCCAAACCTCGGCGTGTAGCCGCAGGTAGTTCTCCCGCTGCTCGGGGCGGAGTCGGATCACGCAGCCATGACGTTGCACGTCGTGCCCTTTCGAGTGAACTGATTCAGGGGTGCCGAAGGCACCTGACCGTAGCGGTTGGACGGCCCGGCGGGGGGCCAGCCGGGCCACCGATGCCGACCGTTTCGCCAGGACTACGTACGGTCGCAGCGGGTCTACCCTCGGATGATGGAGGGCCGCGTGCTGGTGGTCGAGGACGACTTCTCGATCCGGGAGGTCACCGCCCTCGGTCTGCGCCGTGCCGGCTTCCGGGTCGACACCGCGATCGACGGCCGGCAGGCCCTGGCCGCGTTCCGCGCGCACCCGGTCGACCTGATCGTGCTCGACATCATGCTGCCGGGGCTGGACGGTCTGGAGGTCTGCCGGGAGATCCGGCGCAGCAGTCAGGTACCGATCCTGATGCTGACCGCGCGCACCGACACCATCGACGTGGTGGTCGGGCTGGAGTGCGGCGCGGACGACTACCTGCGCAAGCCCTTCGACCTGCCCGAGCTGGTGGCCCGGGTCCGCTCGGTGCTGCGCCGGGTGAACGTGCCGGCCCCGTCGACGGTCATCGAGGTCGACGGGCTGGAGATCGACCCGGGAGCCTTCGTGGTCCGCCAGCACGGCCGGGAGGTGACGCTGACCTCCACCGAGTTTCGCCTGCTCCTGGAGCTGGCCCGCCGGCCCGGCCAGGTCTTCACCCGGGAGCTGCTGCTGGACCTGGTCTGGAACCACGAGTTCCTCGGCGACTCCCGACTGGTCGACGTGGCCGTGCAGCGGCTACGCGCCAAGATCGAGGACGATCCGGCGCAGCCACGGCTGATCCGGACCGTGCGCGGCGCCGGCTACAAACTGTCGACGGGCTGACGGGGAGGGCGGCGATGGCCGGACGCCGGGTGCTCCCAGGCCGCCTGCGGCTCCGGCTGACGATCGCGTTCGTCCTGGTCGCCGGCGTCTCGGCCGGGCTGCTCGCCGGCGGTACGGGGCTGCTGCTACGACAGTCCTGGTTGGACGCGTCGCTGCACGAGGCCGCCGCCGACGCCCGCTACCAACTCGTGCTCGCTGGGCAGTTCCTGCCGCTGACCGAGCAGCGCAGCACCGAACTGCTCACCAGCTTCGAGGCCAGCGGCCGGCACATCGTGCTCGTCGACGGCTCGACCCGTGCCTCGCACCCCGCGTACGCCCCGGTGCTGGGCACCCGGTTGCGGGCCGTCGTCGCGGACGGGCGGCTCGGCTACCAGCGCTCCGCGCCGGCGGAGCGCCCCCGACTGCTGGTCGTCGGCGGGCGCATTCCCGGCTCGACCGCCGAGCTGTACGTCCTCACCGTGGAGGACGACGTCGCCACCGACCTGGGTCAGCTGCGTACCGCGCTGGTGGCCGGCTGGGTGCTCGTGGTGTTGCTCGCCGCCGCCGTGGGTCACGCGCTGGCCCGCCGCACGTTGGAGCCGGTGGGCCGGGCCAGCCGGGCCGCCCGAGCGCTCACCGAGGGTCTGCTCGCCACCCGCCTGCCGGTACGCGGGCGCGACGAGTTCAGCGTCTGGGCGTCGACATTCAACGAGATGGCCGAGGCGCTGGAGTCGAAAATCGCGGCACTGTCGGCCGCGCAGGCCCGCGAGCGGCGGTTCACCGCCGACGTCGCGCACGAGTTGCGTACCCCGGTGACCGCCCTGGTGGCCGCGGCGTCGCTGCTGCGCGAGCACCTCGACCAGTTGCCCGCCGCCGCCCAGCCGTCCGCCCGGCTGCTGGTCGGCGACGTGGTCCGGCTGCGCCGGCTGGTCGAGGACCTGATGGAGATCTCCCGGTTGGACACCGGGCGGGAGCAGTTGGCCGTCGGGCCGGTCGACGCGTTGGCGCTGCTGCGCGGCATCGTCGCGACACGCGGCTGGTCGGCGTGGGTGCGGGTCACCGGTGACCCGGTCGCGTTGCGCACCGACCCGCGTCGGCTGGAGCGCGTGCTGGCCAATCTGGTCGCCAACGCGGTCGAGCACGGCGGTGGAGAGATCACCGCCAGCGTGGCGCGCGCGGGCCCCCTGGTCGTCTTCGAGGTCACCGACCGGGGGCCCGGCATCCCGGCCGAGCATCTGCCCCACGTGTTCGACCGGTTCCACCAGGTCGACGCGTCCCGCTCCACGCCGGGCAGTGGGCTCGGGCTGGCCATCGCCCGGGAGCACACCGATCTGCTCGGCGGCACGCTGGGCGTGCGCAGCGCACCGGGCGAGGGCACCCGGTTCCGGCTGGAGCTGCCCGCTGCCGGTCCCGCCGGCCCGCCCGGTGACGTGCCGCGTTCGGAGCGGGGTCCGGTCGGTCGTGCCGCCGGCCCGGCTGGCGGTGTGGGATGAGCCGCCGCGGCCCGGTCGGGCTGGGCGTACCGGTGCTCGTCGCGGCGCTCCTGCTCGGCGGCTGCGGCACGTCCCGCTCCGGTGACCTGGGGCCGGCGCCCACCGCGCCGCCGACGAGCGCCGCACCCACCGACCGACCCGGCCCTCTCCCGACCCTGGCCACGGAGCCGACGCCACCACCACCCACCGGCCGATCACCGCGTCCGTCGGCGACGGCGCCCTCCCCCACGCGCCGGCCGGACCCGGTGACCATCGAGCTGTGGTACGTCCGCGCCGGGCTGCTGGTGCCGACCCGACGCACCCGGCCGGCCACTGTCGCGACGTCCCGGCTGGCGCTGACCGAACTGGCCACCGGGCCGAACCGGGCCGAGGCCGCCACCGGGATGACCACCCTGCTTCCGGCCAGCGTCGAGGTCACCCGCATCGCCGACGGCGTGGCGACGCTCCGGGTGCCGTCCGTCGGCGACCCGGTCACGCGACGGCTGCGCGACGCGCAGGTGGTGTGGACGCTCACCCAGTTCCCCACCGTGCGGCAGGTCCGCCTCGACGACGCGGCCCCTGTCGACCGGTCGGACTACGCGGATCTGCTGCCACCGATCGTGGTCACCGGCCCGATCCCCGGCGAGCGCGTCTCCGCCCCGCTCGTCGTCACCGGCACCGCCACCGTGTTCGAGGCCACGGTGAGCGTCCGGGTGCTCGACGCCGCCGGCCGGGAGGTGGCCACCGGTTTCGGCACCGCCAGTTGCGGCAGCGGCTGCCGGGGTGGCTACCGGGTGGTGGTCGGCTGGCGCACGGTCGGCGAACAGCGGGGCACGGTCGAGGTGTACGAGGTGTCCGCCCTGGACGGCGCGCGGATCAACACGATGGCCGTGCCGGTGGTCCTCACCGCCAGCGACTGACCACCGGGTTCCGATTGCGGCAGCCTGGCCGTGGGTGACCGGTTCCCGGGTCGGTCGGATTCGATCATGTGGGCGATACTTGCCGGCACGGCCGTCCACACGGCACCGACCTGCCATCGGGCCACGAAACGGGGATCTCGCATGGTGACCAGCTCAAGTGACGCCTCGCCGGACCAGACTCGACGGTCGATCCGCTGGCTGTCGACCGCCGTGCTCGCCCTGCTCGTGCTGGCGGGCCTGGTCACACCGGCAGGCAGCGCCGGGCGGCTGCCGGCCACGTCGCCGGCGGCGACCACGTACGGCCCGTTCGACGTCGGCTTCGCCGAGGGCAGCAGCCTGATCGACACCGATCTGACCCGCCGGCTGGACGACATGGTGGCCTACCTCCCGGGCCGCTCACCGATGGTCCGCATCGACCTCGACTGGTGGTACGTGCAACAGTGCCCCACCTGTGCGTTGCGCTGGGACCGGCTCGACCCGGTCGTGGACGCCGCCCGCGCCCGGGGCATCCGGGTGCTGATGGTGCTCGCCTACGCACCGCCCTGGGCCAACGGCGGAAACAGCACCGACAAGTGGTTCCCCACCGACGACGCCGACTGGACCGCGATCGTCAGCGCCACCGTGCGGCACTTCGCCGGCCGGGTGCACGCCTACGAGGTCTGGAACGAGCCGAACAACGGGCGTTCCGGCAGCTATGAGGGCTTCGGCAACTACGCCACCGACCGGAAGACCCGCTACTGGGAGCTGGTCCGGCTCGCACACCCTCAGATCCACGCTGAGTGCGCGGACTGCGTGGTCCTCGCTGGCGGCTCGGCGAGCGGCACTCCGGTCACCAGCACCGGCAACCCGAACGAGTCGGCGCTCTGGCTGGACTGGGCCTACCGCAACGGGTACGGCCCGTACTTCGACGCGGTGGCGCTGCACCCCTACCCGGCGTGGAACTCCGGGCTGGGCCCGGCCGCGCCGGAATGCGTCAACCGCTGGTGGAACCTCTTCGGCCCACCCGGGGAGAACCCGCCCTGTGGTGAGCTCGCCTACCTGCGCTCGGTCATGGTCAACCACGGTGACGGGGCGAAGAAGATCTGGGGCACCGAGTTCGGCTACCCCACGTCCGGGGCGACCGGCCTGAGCCGGGAAACCCTCCGGGATCACCTGGTCCAGGGCGTGTACATGTGGCGCACCCTCAGCTACACCGGGCCGCTGTTCCTTTACTCGTACCGGGACGCCTGCACCGATCCGACCAATCCGGAGTGCAACTTCGGGGTGGTGACGAGAGACTTCACCCCGAAAGAGCCGATCTTCAGCGATTTGTCGGTCCAACTCTCGGACGCCGCGCCGGCCGATCTGCGTACCGGGCAAACCCTCCGCAGGTGGGCGAAGCTGCGCTCCCTTGATGGCCGTTTCGAGCTGTGGTTGCAAGACGACGGCAACCTGGTGCTCTATCGGCGCAGCTCCGCCACCGCGCTCTGGTCCAGCAACACCCGCGACGGCGTGCGGCTGGTCAACGGCCCCGACGGGAACCTGACCCTCTATCGCGCCAACGGCACGATCGCCTGGTCGACCCAGACCGGCGGTCACGGCGCGGCCAGTCTCTGGCTCCAGGAGGACGGCAACCTGGTCCTCTACCGCGACAGCGATGCGAGACCCATCTGGGCCAGCAACACCACCGTCAGCTGACCGGCACCCGGCGGACCTCGTCCCGAAACGCCATCGTTTCGTCGTCTGAGTGCGAGGCAACTCACGAAAGCCTGCACGATCAGCGAACCGCGAACTAGGGTCGGTACGACATCGTTTCGCGGGGGGTCGGGGTGCTGGGTGGTCAGCAGGTGGGCGCGGGTGCCGGGGTGCCGGCCGCCCGGGTTCCGCGCTGCACCGACAGCGACCTGTTCACCGTCGTCATCGACACCCTGCGCGAGGTCGGTTACGACCGAATGACCATCGACGCCGTCGCCGCCCGCGCCCACGTCAGCAAGGCCACCATCTACCGGCGCTGGGACGGCAAGGCGGAGCTGGTCGTCGCCGCCCTGCGCGACCGGCACGTGGGTGTGCACAACCCGCCCGACACCGGTTCCCTGCGCGGGGACCTGATCGAGTTGCTGCGGGCCACGGCCGCGATCTGCACGGCCGACTGCGACCTGATGCAGGCGTTGACCTTCGCCATGCGGACCAATCCCGAGTTGGAACGCCTGGTGCGTCACCAGGTGCTGCCGGCCGGGCGGGTGGCCAGCACCGCCATCCTGGTCCGCGCCGCCGCCCGCGGGGAGATCCCGCCGGAGGCCGGCGAGCGGGAGATGTTCCACGATCTGGCGCCCGCGCTCACCATGTCCCGCATCATCGCGCACGGCCTACCCGCCGATGACGCATTCCTCACCCAGGTCGTCGACGAGGTGCTGATCCCGGTGCTCCGGTATCAGCACGACCGTCCGTCAGCGGCCTGATTCACCGAATTTTCGCAACACGGAAGGCTTCACCATGCCCGGAACCACCTCGACCGCGCCCGGCGCGCCCAACGCCGGGGCGTCGACAGGCGCACCGCATCCGCGGCGCTGGATCGCGCTGGCGGTCATCGCGGTCTCACAACTGATGGTCGTCCTGGACGCCACGATCGTGAACATCGCGCTGCCGCAGGCCCAGGCCGACCTGGGGATCACCGACGCGAACCGGCAGTGGGTGATCACCGCCTACACGCTGGCCTTCGGCGGTCTGCTGCTGCTCGGCGGTCGCATCGCCGACTACTGGGGGCGCAAGCGCACCTTCATCGTCGGCATGACCGGTTTCGCGCTCGCCTCCGCCCTGGGCGGTCTGGCCACCACCGGTGAGATGCTCTTCGCCGCCCGCGCGTTGCAGGGCGCCTTCGGTGCGCTGCTCGCCCCGGCCGCGCTGGCGCTGCTGACCGTCCTCTTCACCGAGACCACCGAACGGGCCAAGGCCTTCGCGGTGTACGGCGCGATCGCCGGCGGTGGATCGGCCGTCGGCCTGCTGCTCGGCGGGGTGCTCACCGAGTACGCCGACTGGCGCTGGTGCCTGCTGGTCAACATTCCGGTCGCGGCCATCGCCATCGCCTTCGCGCTCCCGCTGGTGCCGGAGAGCCGGGCCCACGGCAACACCCGTTACGACGTACCCGGTGCGATCGTGGTGACCGCCGGCCTGGTCTCCCTGGTGTACGGCTTCACCAAGGCCGCCGAGGACGGCTGGGACGCCACCGCGACGCTCGGTTTCATCGCCGCCGGTGTGGTGCTGCTCGCCGCCTTCGTGGTGATCGAGCTGCGCTCCAGCCACCCGCTGCTGCCGCTGCGGATCCTGCTGGACCGCAACCGGGGCGGGGCGTTCCTCACCTCGACGCTGATCGGCGCGGGCCTGTTCGGGGCGTTCCTCTTCCTGACCTTCTACTTCCAGGTGGTGCTGCAGTACAAGCCCCTGGAAGCCGGCCTCGCGTCCCTGCCGGTCACCGTCGGTGTGCTGATCGCCGCGGGTGGCGCCAGCCAGCTGATGCCCCGGTTGGGTGCGAAGCCGCTGATGGTCGCCGGTGCGGCGCTCGCCGCCGTGGGCATGCTGGTGCTGACCCAGATCGACGTGGACACCCCGTTCCTCACCCACCTCCTGCCCGCGCAGGTGGTCCTGGGCCTGGGGCTGGGCTTCACCTTCGTGCCGCTGTCCAGTCTCGCCCTGGTCGGGGTGCCGGAGCACGACGCCGGCGCGGCCAGCGCGACACTCAACGCCACCCAGCAGATCGGTGGCTCGCTCGGCACCGCGCTGCTGAACACCTTCTACACCAGTGCGGTCGCCGCCTACCTGGTCGGCCGGGCGCCGAACCCGGTCAACCAGGTCGAGGCGCTGGTGCACGGCTACCGGGTGGCCTTCGCCTGGGGCGCGGCGCTGATCGTGCTCGCCGGGCTGGCCACCCTGGTCCTGGTGAAGGTCCGCAAGGAGGACATCCCGACCGGCAACACAGTGCACATGGGCTGAGCTGACCGACGTGGCCGCCGGCCGGAGCGCCCCGACCCTGGGGTGGGCCGGCCGGCGGCCACGTCCGGTAACGTCCCGACCATCGTCGAAAATCCGTTTTGAGGAGATCCATGTCGACCCCTGCTGACCAGATCATCACAGCATTGCGCGCGGGCCACGAGGAGCTCGCCGCGCTCGTCCGGGACCTCAAGGAAGACGACCTGCTCCGGCCCTCGGGAGCCAGCGAGTGGCAGGTCTCCCAGGTGCTGAGCCACCTGGGCAGCGGCGCCGAGATCAACCTGGCGACGCTGGACGCCGCCCGCACCGGCGCGCCCGGCCCCGACGGGGACTTCAACCGGGGCGTCTGGGCGCGCTGGGACGCGATGTCCCCGGCCGAGCACGCCGCCGGGTTCCTCGCCACCAACGAGCGGCTGGTCGAGGCGTACGAGGCGCTGGACGCCGAGACGCGGGCCTCGATGCGGATCGACCTCGGTTTCCTGCCGGAGCCGGTCGACGTGGCCACCGCGGCCCGGTTCCGGCTCAGCGAGTTCGCCCTGCACCAGTGGGACGCCGAGGTGGCGTTCAACCCGTTCGCGGCGGTGACGCCGGGGGCGGTGCCGCTGCTGCTCGACCAGATCGGCGGCATGCTGGCCTGGACCAGCCGACCGCAGGAGCTGGCCGGGCGGGAGGCCACAGTGCTGGTCCGGCTGCACGCGCCCGAGCGGACGTTCGGGCTGCGGCTGGGCGAGAAGGTCGACGTCGTGGACGCGCCGGAGCGCCCCGACGGTGAGCTGGTGGCCCCGGCCGAGGCCTGGCTGCGGCTGGCCACCGGACGGCTGGGCCGCGAGCACACCCCCGAAGGGGTGGAGGCGACCGGTTCGGTGACCCTCGACGACCTGCGCCGGGTCTTCGTCGGTTTCTGAGGTGGTGCCGCGCGGGCCGGTGATCCGGCCCGCGCGGCGTCTCAGCCCTTCACGCAGACCACCTGCTTGAGGTGCGCGACCACCTCGACCAGGTCCTCCTGCTGGGCCATCACCTCGGTGATGTCCTTGTACGCGCCGGGGATCTCGTCGACCACCCCGGCGTCCTTGCGGCACTCCACCCCGGCGGTCTGGGTGGCCAGGTCGTCCGTGCTGAACGTCCGCTTGGCCTGCGCCCGCGACATCCGACGCCCCGCCCCGTGCGACGCCGAGCAGTACGCGTCCGGGTTTCCCCGCCCCCGCACGATGTACGACCCGGTGCCCATCGACCCGGGGATGATGCCCAGGTCACCCCGGCCGGCCCGGATCGCGCCCTTGCGGGTGACCAGCACGTCCACCCCGTCGTAGCTCTCCTCGGCGACGTAGTTGTGATGACAGCTGATGGGCTCGTCGTAGCCCACCTGCGGGAAGTGCTCCCGCACCACACCGCAGAGCAGCGCCAGCATGACCGCCCGGTTGCGCCGCGCGTACTCCTGCGCCCAGAACAGATCCCGCCGGTACGCGTCCATCTCCGGCGTCCCGACGAGGAACACGGCCAGGTCCCGGTCCGGAAGGTCGACGTTGTGCGGCAGCCCCCGGGCCACCGCGATGTGCCGCTCGGCCAACTCCTTGCCGATGTTGCGGGACCCGGAGTGCAGCATCAGCCAGACCCGCCCCTCGTCGGCGCCGCCCTGCTCCAGGCAGACCTCGATGAAGTGGTTGCCCCCGCCGAGGGTGCCGATCTGCCGCTGCGCCCGCGTCTCCAGCTGCGCCACCCGCCGGTCCAGGCCGGCGAACCGGCCCCAGAAGTCGTCCCACCCGGCCTGCTCCAGGCCCCGGATCCGACGCGGGTCGACCGAGTCCTTGCGCTGGGCGAAGCCGACCGGGATGGTGGCCTCGATCGCGGAGCGCAGCCCGGCCAGGTCGTCCGGCAGGTCGGCGGCGGTCAGCGAGGTGCGCACCGCCGACATCCCACAGCCGATGTCAACGCCGACCGCGGCCGGCGAGACGGCCTGCCGCATCGCGATCACCGAACCGACGGTGGCGCCCTTGCCGAAGTGCACATCGGGCATGACGGCGACACCCTGCACCCAGGGCAGCGCGCCGATGTTGCGCAGCTGCTTGGCCGCCTGCGGCTCGATGGCGTACGGGTCGGTCCAGACCCGGACCGGTGCCCGGGTACCGGCCAGGGGGGTGAATCCCATCGTGGTCTCCTTGTGTCGTGCCGGTGTCACCGTCGAGCGGTGACCGGACGTGATCGCACGCCGGACAGCCGGGTGCGCAAGCTCGTCGGATACGAAAAGGCCGCCCGAACCTCAGGGGGTGGGCGGCGGCGGCGCCTGACGCGCTGGCGTCAGAGGTGGCGCCGCCCGTGACCGGGCCGGCCGAGACTCCGGTACCGCACGCCGGAGGGCAATGCGGCACACACGCCTGGCGTCAGCCAGGTGGCTTCGGTGCGATTGCACTGCGACACGGCGTACTCCCCGGAATCTGTCTATTGACCTTGCGCCCCACCACCCGGGCGCCGGCCCTTGCGCCGATGACGCTAGGCGGGCCGGGCCGGCTCCGCAATGGATATCGCACGGCCCGGCCGCGCCGGCTATCGGCCGCCGACGACCCTGCGGGCCACCGCCAGCAGGTAGTCCTTGCGGTCCAGCGGGTTGTGGTCCCAGCGTGCCCGGGTGGGTGCCGGGCCCCGCACCGGCAGGTACCTGTCGAATGCGGTTTCGAGCACGCCCTCGCCCCGGGTCAGCGACGGCAGGCGGCGCTCCAGCGCGTGCACCCGACCCGCCGGGATCTCCCCCTCCACCAGGTACGAGGTGCCCTGCCCGGTGGTGTCGGTCGGCACCGCGTCGAGCCGGGCGAGCGCCGGCAGCAGAGTGCCGAGGACGTCGCCCGGCACCTCCAGCCGGAACCGGTGCACCGGCTCGTGTACCCGGGTGCCGGCCCGGGTGAGCGCGGTCATCAGCACCAGCGGGGTGAGATTGCGGAAGTCCCCTGCGGTGCTGGACATGCTCTTGTCGAAGGTGCCATGGGAGTGGCTCTGCCGGGCCCAGTAGCCGGCGCGGGTCATCGTCACCTCGCAGTCGGGGATCTGCCAGCCGTACAGCCCTTGGCGCAGCGTCCGGTGCACGGTCTCCTCGACGGCGGCGAAGAACGCCGGTGGCATCGAGCCCAGTTCGACGCCGAGCTGGAAGCTCACGCCCATGCCGACCGGCGCCGGGGCCACCCGCAGCCCGACGGTTGCCAGGAACGGGTTTTGCGCCACGGCGATCACCTCGACCGCCTCGCCCACGCCGCAGACCCGCTCCACGTGCACCGTGGTGGTTTCCCGGAAGGTCACCGCCACCCCGAAGTCGTCGGCCAGGGTGGCCTGGATGACCTCCTTCTGCACCTCGCCGTAGAGCGAGACGCTGATCTCGTGCTGCCGGTCGTCCTGCCGGAGGTTGATCAGCGGATCCTGTTCGGCGAGCTGGCTCAGGGCGGCGTGCATCGTGACCCGGTCCGCGGCACGGGCCGGGACCACGACGGTCTCCAGGGTGGGCGGCGCGAACTGGCGATCCGCGCCGGCACGCTCCGGGGGTACGCCGACCGGGTCACCGATCCGCGCCCGGGTGAGGCCCCACAGTCGCGCGATGTGACCCGCGCCGACCGATGACGCCGCGACGTCGGCCCCGTCGGCGACGACGCGTACCGCGGTGACCACCGAGGCGCCGGTCGCACCGACCCGGATCCGGTCCCGAACCCGGATGGTGCCGGCGAAGAGCCGGACCAGTGCGATCTTCTCCCCCGCAGGGCCGCGCTCGATGGCGAACACGGTGCCGGAGACCGGAGCCTCGGCGTCGCCCTGGGCCGTGGGCAGCAGTTCGGTGATCCCGGCGATCAGCGCGTCCACTCCGACGCCGGTGATGGCCGAGCCGGCGAACACCGGCTGGACCTGCGCCCGCCGGGTCCGCTCGGCCAGCGCCCGGCGCAGCCGTGGGTACGGCAGCGTCGCGGGGTCCGCCACCCAGTCGGCGAGCAGCGCGTCGTCCTGACCGGCGAGCAGGTCGAGCAGCTGGTCGGTGAAGCCGACGTCGACGGGACCGTACGGCGCGCAGTGGGCATCCCGTGTGCCGGGCCGCGCGACCGACCCCATGGCCACCACGGACGCGGTCAGCTTCTCCGCGACTGCCCGCACCACCCGTTCGGGGTCCGCCCCCGCCCGGTCGACCTTGTTCACAAAGATCAACGTGGGGATGCGCAGCCGACGCAGCGTACGCATCAGCACCCGGGTCTGCGGCTGGACGCCCTCGACCGCGGAGATCACCATCACCGCACCGTCGAGGACGCCGAGCACCCGCTCGACCTCGGCGATGAAGTCCGGGTGACCGGGCGTGTCGATCAGGTTGACGGTCACGTCGTCCAGCACGAAGGAGACGACGGCCGAGCGGATGGTGATCCCGCGTTGCCGCTCCAGTGCCAGGGAGTCGGTGCGGGTGCTGCCGGCGTCGACGCTGCCGAGCCGGTCGGTCACGCCGACGGCGTACAGCAGTCGCTCGGTCAGGCTGGTCTTACCGGCGTCGACGTGCGCCAGGATGCCGAGATTGAGGGTCTTCACGAAGCGTCGTGTCCTTCAGGTAGGTGACAGGTCCCTTCTGGCCGGACATCGACGCAGCTCGCATTACTACTCCCGCAGGCTGGTGGTGGTTTCGGGTAGCTCATCAGCCCTCATCTGAGCGAGCAACCGATTAACCAGGGCATCGGAGGTCGGGCTGGTCTCCGGCGGACTGGCCGGCATGGCGGAGACCTGCTCGCGCCGTCAGCACCGCGCCGGGGCGGGTCGCGGCTCACCCCGGCGCGGATGTGGCGGTGGAGCTATGACTGCGGCACCAGCCGGAAGGACTGCGCCGCGGTGCCGTTGCAGCTGTACTGGATGAGCTGGACGCTGTCGGCCGTGGACGCTCCCGGCACGTCGAGGCACTTGCCGCTGTTGCGGTTGACCAGGCGGTAGTAGCCGCCTCCCTCGGGCTCGGCCCGCCACTGCTGGTTGTTGCCGCCGCTGTAGGACCAGAGCTGGATGGGCGCCGAGTCGGCGGTCGACCGGTCCTTCACGTCGAGCACCTGGGCGCTGTTGTTGCGGTTGTTGACCCGCAGGTACCCGCCGCTGGTCGGCACGAACTGGTACTGCTGGGCGGCGCTGCCGTTGCAGGCGTACTGCTGGATGGCGGTGCCGTTCGCGCTGGCCGCGGCCCGCGCGTCCACGCACTTGCCGTTGCCCCGGTTGACCACTGTGTGCCAGGCGGTCGGCGAGATCGTGCCGTCGGACGGTGGGGGCGTGGTCGGGGGGACGGTGCCGACGCCGGCCAGCCAGTGCAGCCCGTCGATCAGCAGTTGGTTCTGCTGTGCGCTGTCGAAGGTGGAGGACAGCCCGGTGTTGGTGCTGTAGTTCATCGCGTTGTGGCCGAAGTTGGCGTAGAGCATCTTGTACTGCCGGTTGCTCCAGACCAGCGGGTAGTAACCGCCGTACCAGGACTGGTTGGGGTCGGTGCCGACCGGGAAGCTGGACGGGTCGACCGAGGCCAGGATGTCGATGTTGGGGTTCTGCCGCAGGTCGTTGCTCCAGGAGTACCACTCGCTGATCGACGATGGGAAGGTCGCCGGGAGGTTGCGGGTGGCGGCGTGGGTGCGGTTGTCGGCGCGCATGGTGACCCGGGTGGGTCCCCAGGTGTTCGTCTGGAACGAGCCGGTGCCGAGGAAGGTGTTGTAGTACCAGCTCCAGCTCGACGGGTTGTCGGTCCACGCGCTGACGTGGAAGCCCAGCCACGCCCCGCCGTTCTGCATGTACTGCTGGAACGCGGCCCGCTGCGCGGTGGGCGGCGCGTCGTCCAGGAACATGACGACCTTGTACTGGGCCAGGTTGGCGGTGTTCAGCAGGCCCCAGTTGTTGGTGGCCTCCCAGGAGAAGCCGTGCTGGGCGGCGGCCTGCGGGAACCAGGCTCGGGCGTCCTTGACGAAGTCGATGTGCGCGGCGTCCCAGGTGCCGTTGTAGAAGGCCAGCACCTTGAACGTCGGCGCGGCCTGGGCGAGACGCGAGGCGTTGACCGCGAGACCGGCGGTCACCGCGACGACCAGGGCGACCAACAACGACAAGATCCGTCTGGTACGGGAGGAGAGTTCTGCGATCACCTGATCGTCCCTTCGGTCGGGACGCGCGCCGCCGCGTCGACGTAATCTGTTCACAAGGTTTACAGATAGACGAAAGGTTATTCCTTTGACCTGATCGCGTCAATCGCCGATCATCCGATCGGGTGGGATTCCTACGGCAACGGGTACGCCGGCCGGATGACCAGCCCGGACGCCGTCGACGTCGACCAGCCGCTCGCCGTGGACGTGCCCGCCGCACCGCACGACGCCAGCGGCGAGCGGGTACCGACCCGCGACCTGGCCGGCCTCGCGCCGCCGGCCCGGCCCGCGCGCCGCTGGACCCCGCGCCGGGTGGTGGCCACCCCGGCCGCGCTCGACCACCCGCACGGCCAACGGATCGTCGAGCGGGTGCGGGCGCTCGGCATCGAGGTCGAGCAGCTGCGCGCCAACCGGCTCACCGGGGTACGCGGGCAGACCGACCGGGAGACCTACGCCCGGGCCAAGTCGACCATGGCGATCGTGGTGAGCCCACCCGCCCGGCGCGTCCTGCAACCCATCGCGCCCAGCGCCGACTGGCGGGTCGACCTGGCCGAGGGCTGCCCGGCGCACTGCCAGTACTGCTATCTCGCCGGATCACTGTCCGGGCCACCGGTGACCCGGGTGTACGCGGACCTCGACGACATCCTCGCCGGGCTGAGCGGGTACGCCGGGCGCGGAACGGTGACCAGCCGCAACGCACGGCGCGCCGACGAGGGCACCACCTTCGAGGCGTCCTGCTACACCGACCCGCTCGCCCTGGAGCACCTGACCGGCAGCTGGCGGCGCGCGGTGCAGCACTTCGCCGACTGGGACGCCCCGGTGCAGTTGCGCTGGACCACCAAGTACGCCGACGTGGACACCTTCGTCGGGCTGCCGCACGCCGGCCGCACCCAGGTCCGATTCAGCGTCAACTGCGCGCCGGTCAGCGAACGGTTCGAGGGTGGCACGGCCCGGGTGCCGGACCGGCTGGCCGCGCTGCGCCGGCTCGCCCTCGACGGCTACCCGGTCGGGCTGACCATCGCGCCGATCATCGCGCTGCCGGACTGGCGGGAGCGCTACGGCGAACTGCTCGACCAGGTCCGCGCGGCGGTCGACGGGGTGCCGGGCCTGGACCTGACCGCCGAGCTGATCACCCACCGGTTCACGCCGGGCAGCAAAGAAGTGCTGCTCGACTGGTACCCCCGCACCCGGCTGGAGATGGACGAGGAGTCCCGCGCCCGCAAGCACGGCAGGTTCGGCGCGGTGAAGTACGTCTACCCGCGCGAGCAGATGGCCGAGCTGCGCAACTGGTTCACCACCGAGCTGACCGCCCGCGTACCAGCCTGCCGAATCCTCTACTGGACCTGACCCCGGGCTAGACGCCGACGGCGCCGTCGATGCCCTCGCGGAGAAAATCGGCGTGGCCGTTGTGTCGGGCGTACTCGTGGATCAGGTGCAGCATCACCAGCCGCAGTGACACGGTCTCGCCGGAGCGGGCGTTGCGACCGGTCACGTCGAGCGACGCGGCGGCCCGCTCGATCCGGCGGGCGTGCGCGACCTCACGCTCCCAGGCCTCGAACGCCTCGGCCCGGGTGGCCGAGCTGGCGTCGTACGCCTGCTGGAAGTCGCCGGTCTCCGACCAGACCAGTGGGATGTCCTCGCCGTCGATGACCCGCCGGAACCAGGCGCGCTCCACCTCGGCCATGTGTCGCACCAGGCCGAGCAGGGACAGGGCGGAGGGTGGCATCGACTGCCGGCGCAGGTCCTCGTCGGAGAGTCCCTCGCACTTGAGGGCCAGCGTGGCGCGGTGGAAGTCGAGGAACGCGCGCAGCGTCTCCCGCTCGTCGCCGGTAACCGGGGGGCCGATCCGTTCGGTGGTCATTGAAACGATCATGCCGGATGGCGTCGGCGGCCGTCGGGCCGGGCCGCCGCGCCGCAGGTCAGCCGACCGAGGAGCGGGCGACCGGGGCGACGAAGAAGGTGTCCGGGTACGGCTCGTCGCGCAGGCTGTAGTGCCACCACTCACGGTCGTAGTTGACGAACCCGGCGTCGGTCATCAGCCGCCGCAACAACTGACGATTGTCCCGCGCCGTTGCGGTGATGCGGGGGTCGGCGGTGTGCGCCCGGGGGTCGAAACAGTCGAAGCCCGTACCCATGTCGATGCTGTTGTCGGCGAAGCGCTGCCCGCTCGGCGCGGTGCAGGCGACCAGCGGTTGCCCGACCCGGTACGGAGGTTGGCTGGCGGCGGGTTCGTCGACCAGGGTCAGGTCCAGGGTGCTGCCGCGACTGTGCGCGGTGGGCGCCCCGATGTAACCGTCGGCGAAGAGCCGGCTCTTGGCCAGGTCCGGGTAGAACTCGGCCTTGGTCTGCTGCTCACCGGGGCGCTTCGACCAGGCGACGAAGTCGTCCACCGCCGGTTGCGGGCGGTAGCAGTCGTACACCTTGAGGCTGTGCCCACCGGCCAGCGCCGCGTCCTGTACGCGGCGCAACGCCTCGGCCGCCTGCCGGGTGAGCAGGCACAGCGGCTCGCGGTAGCCGGCGATCGGCCTGCCGACGAAGTTGTGCGGCGTGGCGTAGCGGATGTCGGCGTGGATGCGCGGGTCGAAGTCGGTCAGCACCACGA
>NZ_QGSZ01000240.1 GCF_003857055.1 Micromonospora inaquosa
CCCGCGGCGCGCCGGCCTCGCGCCCCGAGTCGTCGCCGACCGCCGGTCCGGTGGGACGGTCCTCGTGGTCCCGCGCCGCTCCTCTGCCCGTCACGAGGTTCATTGCACACCGGCCCAGGGGGCGAAACGGGCAGCTGAGCCGCGTGTCGACGACAAATCGGACCAACGGGCGAGGTGGCCGGCCCGGTCCGCCGGTCGGGCACCCCCCATTGGTTCGCGGACGACCCGGACGGGTCACTAGGCTCACTGCTCATGAGTCACGTTCTCGCGGCAGTGGCCTGGCCGTACGCCAACGGCCCCCGCCACATCGGCCACGTCTCCGGTTTCGGCGTTCCCTCCGACGTCTTCGCCCGGTACATGCGGATGGCCGGCCACGACGTGCTCATGGTCTCCGGCACCGACGAGCACGGCACCCCGATCCAGGTGCAGGCCGACGCCGACGGGGTGACCCCGCGCGAGCTGGCCGACCGGTACAACAGGGTGATCGTCGAGGACCTGCACGGCCTCGGTCTCTCCTACGACCTGTTCACCCGCACCACCACCCGCAACCACTACGCGGTGGTGCAGGAGCTGTTCGAGGGGATGTACCGCAACGGTTACATCGTGCCGAAGACCACCATGGGCGCGATCTCCCCGTCCACCGGGCGCACCCTGCCGGACCGCTACATCGAGGGCACCTGCCCGATCTGCGGCTACGACAGCGCCCGCGGTGACCAGTGCGACAACTGTGGCAACCAGCTCGACCCGATCGACCTGATCGACCCGAAGTCGCGGATCAACGGGGAGACCCCGAAGTTCGTCGAGACCGAGCACTTCTTCCTGGACCTGCCGGCCCTGGCCGAGGTGCTGCGGCAGTGGCTGGACACCCGCGAGGGGTGGCGGCCCAACGTGCTGCGGTTCTCCCGCAACCTGCTCGACGACCTCCAGCCCCGGGCGATCACCCGTGACCTGGAGTGGGGCGTACCGATCCCGCTGGACGGCTGGCGCGACCGGCCGGACAAGCGGATCTACGTGTGGTTCGACGCCGTGATCGGCTACCTGTCCGCCTCGATCGAGTGGGCCCGCCGCTCCGGCGACCCCGAGGCGTGGCGCAAATGGTGGTCCGCCGACGGGGCCGGGAAGGACGCCCAGTCCTACTACTTCATGGGCAAGGACAACATCGTCTTCCACTCGGTGATCTGGCCGGCGCTGCTCTCCGGATACTCCGGCGAGGGCTCCCGCGACGGTGAGCCGGGCGAGCTGGGTCGGCTCAACCTGCCCACCGAGGTGGTCTCGAGCGAGTACCTGACCATGGAGGGGCGCAAGTTCTCGTCGTCCCGCAAGGTGGTCATCTACGTCCGTGACTTCCTGGAGCGCTACGACGCCGACGCGCTGCGCTACTTCATCGCCGCCGCCGGCCCGGAGAGCAACGACACCGACTTCACCTGGGCCGAGTTCCTCCGCCGCAACAACGACGAGTTGGTCGCCGGCTGGGGCAACCTGGTCAACCGGTGCGTGTCGATGGCCGCGAAGAACTTCGGGGCGATCCCGCCGATCGACCCGGCCGGGCTCACCGAGGCCGACGAGGCACTGCTCGCTGTCGCCCGGACCGGCTTCACCACGGTCGGCGACCTGATCGGCCGGCACCGGCAGAAGCAGGCGATCGGCGAGGCCATGAAGGTGGTCGCCGAGGCGAACAGGTACCTCTCCGAGCAGGCGCCCTGGAAGCTCAAGGACGAGGCGGACAAGCCCCGGATGGGCACCATCCTGCACGTCGCCATTCAGGTGATCAGCGACGCCAACACGCTGCTCACCCCGTTCCTGCCACACTCCGCGCAGCAGGTGCACGAGCTGCTCGGGGGCACCGGCGTGCACGCGCCGATGCCGGTGATCGAGCAGGTCGACGACCTCGACGGCGGTCCGGCGTACCCGGTGCTCACCGGGGACTACACCGTCGGCGCGCGCTGGGAGTCGGTGTCGATCGAGGCGGGCCGCCCGCTGGCCACGCCGAAGCCGGTGTTCCGCAAGCTCGACCCGTCGATCGTCGACGAGGAACTGGCCCGGCTGGCCGACTGAACGCACGACGCGCGGCGGTGGGGGTGCCTGCCGCCGCGCGTCGTCACATCGCGTACCGGGTGTCCATCACCTGGTCGTCGGTCACCTCGACGGCCGGTGCCCAGGCCTCGTAGACGCCGCGTTCCTGACACTGGGCACCGGTGGCGATCACGCTGTCCGGGTTCGGGTAGCGCAGCCGCAACCGCAGCCAGCCGGCCTCCTCCCGCAGCACCAGACACGGCACACCCCGCCACTGGGCGAACCGGACCCGACGGGCCACCGAGTCCACCGGGTAACGGGCCGCCCGGGTCATCGCCAACACCCGGAACCCGCCGGGCAGGTCGGCGACCGCCTCGTACTCGCTGTCGCCGTACGTGCCGACCAGTTGGGTCGAGCGGGGCACGTCGGTGTTCGGCACGTACTCCTGGTCCGGGGAGAGGCCCGGCACCGCGGCCAACAGGTGCCGCCACTGCGGGCCCACCATCCGCAGCCACCCGCGCTGCTCGGCCTGGTAGGTGTACAGCACCACCTCCACCCCCTCCGCCGGGTAGGCGACGAGGGCGGCGTTCGCCGGCATCGGCAGGTCGGCGAAGTCCCGGGTGATGAACTCCGGGATGAGCTGACCGTTGCTGGGCACGAAGCCGGTGCCCAGCACCGGGGCGCCGAGCCCGTCGCGGGAGGGCAGCGCGATGAGGCCGCGGTGTGCCGGGCCCACCGGCACGTCGTAGTCGCCCGGGTCGGACGCGCGCCAGCGCAACGCGTACGCCACATCCGGGCCGTCCCGGCCGGCGTCACCATCGGTACGCAGCACCCGCGTCGTCGCCGGCGTACGCAGGTGCGCCACATCGTGCTCCCGGTAGCAGAAACCGTGCGGCAACCAACCCCGTAGGTGACCGGCGACCTGCTGGGCCGAGAGCACCTTCACCATGCGGGTGGCCCGCCGGACCACCGCCGACGCGCGCGCCACCGCCAGCATCGGGTCACCCGCCGCAGCCGGCTGCTGGCTGAGCTGGTGCAGGTACGCCCAACCCCGCTCACGGTGCGCGGGCATCAGCAGCGGCGCCTCCGGCTCGTCGGCCGGCTCGGTGGCCCCGTGCACCGCTGTCACCTCGGTGACATGCACGAAACGGCGCCACGGCAGGGCGCTACCCGGGCGGGGCGCCCACTCGAAGCCGGCCACCTCGTCGGCGCTGAACAACTCGTACGCGGCACCTCGGGCGATCTCCTCGGCCGGGTACACGGCGCCGCCGAACGCCACGTGCAGTCCGGTCCGTTCGCTGGCCGTGCCGTCGGCGTGGGGGGTGACGCTCATGCCGTCGCCTCCCTGTTCGATGGGTGGGGTCCGCACGCTGTCGCGTCCGCTCGTTGGGGACCGTAGAGTCGCGCGGCGTAGCCGCGGTGAACGTCGGGTGGCGGGCAGATGGACAGCCCCGGTGTGTGATGCTGTCGCTGATGAGTGAGCCCACTGAATCCCGCCGCGACCGTGCCGCCCGGCGGGCCGGAGAGTTTCCGCCCGCCCCCGAGTCGCTGCCCCGGGCGGTGCTGGACAGCCACACCCACCTGGACATCACGGTCAGTGAGGCCGGTGTGCCCGGCGGCGGGCCGGCCGACGACCCGGTTGCCGTGGCCATCGCGTTGGCCACGAAGGTCGGCGTGGACCGGCTGGTCCAGGTGGGCGTGGACGTCGCCTCCTCCCGATGGGGCGCGGACACCGCCGACCGGTACCCCGCCGTGCTGGCCACCGTGGCGCTGCACCCCAACGAGGCGCCCCGGCTCACCGACCTCGACGAGGCGTTGCGGGAGATCGAGTCACTCGCCGCCCGCGACCGGGTCCGGGGGATCGGCGAGACCGGCATGGACTTCTTCCGCACCGGCGACGAGGGGCGTGCCGCGCAGGAGGAGAGTTTCCGGGCCCACATCGCCATCGCCAGGCGGTACGACAAGACGTTGGTCATCCACGACCGGGAGGCGCACGCCGACGTGCTGCGGATCCTCGACGACGAGGGCGCTCCCGACCGGGTGGTGCTGCACTGTTTCTCCGGCGACGCCGACTTCGCCCGCGAGTGTGTCCGCCGTGGCTATCTGCTGAGCTTCGCCGGCACGGTCACCTTCGGCAGCGCGACGGCGCTGCGCGAGGCCGCAGCGCTCACCCCGGTGGATCAGATGCTGGTGGAGACCGACGCCCCGTACCTCACCCCGATGCCGTACCGCGGCCGGCCGAACGCGTCGTACCTGATTCCGCTCACCGTCCGCGCGCTCGCCGCGACCACCGGCAGCGACCTGGACGAGCTGTGCGCGGCCATCTCCGCCACCGGCGACCGGGCCTTCGGCCCGTGGTGAGCCCGGCCCGACGGTCGACACCGACCCCGTCGCTACGCTGCCAGGCATGACCGGTCTCCTCGGCCCGGCGGAGATCCGGGAACTCGCCGCCCGGCTGGGCGTCGCGCCCACCAAGAAGCTGGGCCAGAACTTCGTGCACGACCCGAACACCGTGCGCCGGATCGTCACCGCCGCCGGTCTGACCCCCGACGACGTGGCCCTGGAGGTGGGGCCCGGGCTCGGTTCGCTGACCCTGGGGCTGCTGCCGGTCGCCGGGCACGTGCACGCCGTGGAGATCGACCCGGTGCTCGCCGGGGCGCTGCCGGAGACCGTCGCGCGCCACGCCGGGGCCGATGCCGCCCGGCTCACCGTGCACCGCGCGGACGCGCTGCGCGTCGCCGCCGCCGAGCTGGCCGACCCGCCGCCGACCGCGTTGGTGGCGAACCTGCCCTACAACGTCGCCGTGCCGGTGGTGCTGCACCTGCTCGCCGTACTGCCGACCCTGCGACACGGCCTGGTGATGGTGCAGAAGGAGGTCGCCGACCGGCTCGTCGCCGGTCCCGGCTCCAAGGTGTACGGCATCCCGTCGGTGAAGCTCGCCTGGTACGCCCAGGCCCGAGGCGCCGGCAAGGTGCCGCCGAACGTGTTCTGGCCGGTGCCCAACGTCGACTCCGGCCTGGTCGCCTTCACCTGCCATGAGCCGCCCCGCGCCGACGTACCCCGGGAGCGGGTCTTCGCCGTGGTGGACGCGGCGTTCGCGCAGCGCCGCAAGACGTTGCGCGCCGCGTTGGCCGGCTGGGCCGGTGGCGCGGACCGGGCCGCCGCGGCGCTCACCGCCGCCGGCGTCGACCCCGGCGCCCGTGGGGAGTCGCTGACCGTCGAGCAGTTCGCTGCCATCGCCGCGTCGGCTCCGGTCGGTACGCCGGCCGCGAAGTAGGCTGACGCCGTGCCCGCCGAGGACGCCGAGGAGCTGATTGTGGCCAAGCCGTTCGACATCCGCCTGCACGTGCGGGACATCACCCCGTGACCGAGGCCTGGCGACCGGACGGCGAGGACGAGCGACGCGGGGCCGTCGGCCCGGTGCGGGTGCGGGTGCCCGCGAAGGTCAACCTGCACCTCGGGGTGGGCCCGTTGCGCCGGGACGGCTACCACGAGCTGAACACGGTCTACCACGCCATCTCGATCTACGACGAGCTGACGGCCCGTCGGGGCGACACCCTGGCCCTGACCATGGAGGGTGAGGGCACGGGCGAGCTGGCCCTGGACGACACCAACCTGGTGATCCGCGCCGCGCACGCCCTCGCCGGGTACGCGGGGGTGCTGCCACACGCCCGTCTGCACCTGCGTAAGCAGATCCCACTCGCCGGTGGGCTGGCTGGGGGCAGCGCCGACGCGGCCGCCGCGCTGGTGGCCTGCGACGCGCTGTGGGGCACCGGGCTGTCCCGCGACGAGCTGGCCGGCATCGCCGCCGACCTCGGCTCCGACGTGCCGTTCCTGATCTACGGCGGCACCGCGCTGGGCACCGGCCGGGGTGAGGCGGTCAGCCCCGTGCTGGCCCGCCCCACCTCCTGGCACTGGGTGGTGGCGATCGCCGACGTCGGCCTGTCCACCCCGACCGCGTACCGGGAACTGGACCGGCTCCGCGACTCCGGTGCCGCCGGCGCCCCGCTGGGCAGCACCGACGCCCTGCTCGGCGCGCTGCGCCAGCGGGACCCGCGGGTGCTCGCGCGGACGCTCGGCAACGACCTTCAGGACGCCGCGCTGGCCATGCGCCCGGCGCTGGCCGACACCCTGAAAGCCGGCGAGGCGGCCGGCGCGCTCGCCGGGATCGTCTCCGGCTCCGGCCCGACCTGCGTCTTTCTCGCCGCCGACGCGGCCAGCGCGGAGCGGATCGCCGCCGAGCTGACCGCCGCGGGCGTCTGCCGGGAGGCGCGGGTGGCGCACGGTCCGGTCGCCGGCGCCCGGGTCGGCTGACGGCAGGTCCCCACCGGGGCGGCTGGCACGCGGCGCGGGCGTGCGGGGCGTCCGCGTACCCTGGAGACAGGCGTCCAGGTGCCCGCCGGCACCGGGACGCCTTGACATTGAAGGGTGGAACGTGGCGAACATCGTCAATCTGGACCGGGTGTCCAAGGGGTACGGCGCCGCCGGGCGGCTGCTCACGGACGTCTCGCTCGGCCTGGACGACGCCGACCGGATCGGCGTGGTCGGCCTCAACGGCGCCGGCAAGTCCACCCTGCTGCGGCTGCTGACCAAGCAGGAGGACCCGGACGACGGCCGGGTGACCCACCGCCGCGACCTGCGGGTGCTCTGGCTGCCGCAGCAACTCACCCTGGCCCCCGAGGCCACCGTCCGGGACGTGGTGCTCGGCACCGCCTGGCTCGACGAGGGCATGGGCGCCGAGCACGAGTGGGCCGGCGACGCCGGGGTGCGCGCCATCCTCGACGGCCTCGGCATGCCGCACCTCGGCCTCGACCAGCCGGTCGGCCCGATGTCCGGTGGCGAACGCCGTCGGGTGGCGCTCGCCGCGCTGCTGGTCCGCGACTCCGACCTGCTCATCCTCGACGAGCCCACCAACCACCTGGACGTCGGCGGGGTCGACTGGCTGGCCCGGCACCTGGTCGGCCGCAAGGGCGCGCTGGTCGTGGTCACCCACGACCGGTGGTTCCTGGACGCGGTCTGCACCAACACCTGGGAGGTCGCCGACCAGACCGTCCGCGCGTACGAGGGCGGCTTCGCCGCCTGGACCCTCGCCCGCGTCGAGCGCGAGCGGGTCGCCGCCGCCACCGAGGCCCGCCGGCAGAACCTGCTCCGCAAGGAGATCGCCTGGCTGCGCCGTGGCCCGCCCGCCCGAACCTCCAAGCCGCAGTTCCGCATCGACGCCGCGAACGCGTTGATCGCCGACGTGCCACCGGCCCGCGACACCATGTCGTTGCAGCGGATGGCCGTCTCCCGGCTCGGCAAGCAGGTGTACGAGCTGGAGAACGTCGAGCTGCACGCCGGCCCGAAGGAGATCCTGCGCGACGTCAGCTGGCTGGTCGGCCCCGGCGACCGGATCGCCATCCTCGGTGCCAACGGCGCCGGCAAGACCACCCTGTTGCGGATGCTCGCCGGCATCACCCGCCCCGACGGTGGCCGCCTCAACACCGGCTCCACGGTGCGGCCGGCGTTTCTCTCCCAGGAGCTCACCGAGCTGCCCGGGCACCTGCGGGTGCTGGAGGCGGTGGAGGAGGTCGCCCGGCGGGTGCAGCTCGGGGACCGGGAGGTCTCCGCCGCCCAGCTCGCCGAGGTGTTCGGCTTCGACGACCGCCGGCTCTGGACGCCGGTCAGTGACCTATCCGGCGGGGAACGCCGCCGGTTGCAGATGCTGCGGCTGCTGGCTGGCGAGCCCAACGTGCTGCTCTTCGACGAGCCCACCAACGACCTGGACACGGACACCCTCGCCGCGCTGGAGGACCTGCTCGACTCGTGGCCCGGCACGATCATCGTGGCCAGCCACGACCGGTATCTGATCGAGCGGGTCACCGACACCGCGTACGGGATGTTCGGCGACTGCCGGTTGGTGCACCTGCCGGGCGGCGTGGACGAATATCTCGCCCGGACCGCCGAGCGGGCCGGGACCAGCCGCGCCGGGGCCACCCCGACCGCCGCGCCCACCGGCCCCACCGCGAGCGGCATGTCCGCCGCGGAGGTCCGTCAGGCCCGCAAGGAGCTGACCCGGCTGGAGCGGCAACTCGGCAAGCTCGACCAGCGCGAGACCACGCTGCTCGATCAACTCGCGGCGGACGCCACCGACTACGCCCGGGTCGCCGAGTTGGACACCCAGCTCAAGGATCTGCGCGCCGAGCGGGAGCGGATCGAGGAGACCTGGATGACCCTCGCCGAGGACCTGCCCGAGAGCTGATCGGCCGGGCACACCGCCCCGGCCCCCGTGTGCGGCGTCACACCACCACATGCGAGACAATCGTCGGCGACACCTCACCTCACGGCGTTGGAGACACAGACATGGCCCACACCCCCGTCAACCACCCCGCGCGGCCGATCTACCGGGCGATCGGCGGGCTGACCGGTCTGTACCTGGTCGTCTTCGGTGTGCTCGGCATCATCGCGAGCACCGGCAACGAGATCCTCGCCCAGGACGACACCCGGGTCCTCGGTCAGGGCACCAACCTCGGCTACTCGCTGCTCAGCGTGCTGCTCGGGATCGTCGTGCTGGTCGGCACCGCGCTCGGCCGCAACATCGACGTGGCGATCAACCAGTGGCTGGCGTACAGCCTCATGGTGATCAGCCTGGCCGGTCTCGCGTTCATCCGGACCGACGCCAACATCTTCAACTTCAGCATCACCACCGTGGTCGTGGTGATGGCGGCCGCCCTGGTGCTGCTGATGGTCGGCATGTACGGCAAGGTCGGCACCGAGGACGAGGCGGAGGCGTTCCAGAAGGCTCGTCTGGTGCTCTGATCTTCTTCTCTGGTTGCGGCCGTGGGTTTCGCCGGAGCCTTGCGGCCCGGGTTTTTGCCGGAGCCTCGCGGCCGGGGTTTTCGCCGGAGCCCGAACTGCTCCGGGCGGTCAGGCTTGATCCCTGCGCAGCTCGGGCTCCGGCGAAAACCTGACCTGGTCCAGCCCCTGGCGGGCCCTTCCGGCTTTGTGGTTTTCCAGACAGCCGGTCTTGCCTCAGGTGATAATCCTCCTGAATTGGTCTAACTCAGGTGGAGGGTTCGGGTATGCCGCATTTTCCGGTGAACCATCCGGCACGGCCGCTCTACCGGGTCCTCTCCGGGCTGATCGGCGTCTACATCCTGGTCTTCGGCGTCTGGGGCGTCGCCGAGACGATCGGCGATTCGCTCTTTGCCCGCAACAGCACCTGGGCCCTCGGGCTCCGGACCAACCTGGCCTTCTCGCTCGCCTCGGTGATCTTCGGGATCTTCCTGATCATCGGGGCCTCGCGGCGCACCAACCTCGGCCACTACATGAACCTCACCGCCGGCGTGGTGTTCCTGGTGACCAGCATCCTGATGATGTCGGTGCTGCAGACCGGGGCGAACTTCCTCAACTTCTCGATGTCGACAGTGGTCGTGTCGATGCTGTTCGGCCTGATCCTGCTCGGCACCGGCCTGTACGACAAGGTCGGCCCACCGGAATCCGCCGAGGCGGAGTTGGCGAACCGCAAGCACCCGGTGGCCGACGTGCACCGCCGCTGAGCGAGGTCAGTGGCGCGCTGATCGAGGTCAGTGGCGCCGCGCGGTGATCAGCGTCGGCTTCGCCTCCAGGTGCGACAACCCGTTCCAGGCCAGGTTGACGAGGTGCGCCGCCACCGTCTCCTTGCGCGGCTTGCGCACCTCCAACCACCAGCGGCCGGTCAGCGCCACCATGCCGACCAGCGCCTGCGAGTACAGCTCGGCGAGCTTCGGGTCGTACCCGCGGCTCTTGAACTCGGCACCCAGGATGTGCTCGACCTGGTGCGCCACGTCGTTCATGACGCTGCTGAAGTTGGCCGTGCCGGACATCAGCGGCGACTCGCGGACCAGCACCCGGAAACCGCTGGTCTCCTCCTCGATGTAGCCCAGCAGGGCCAGCGCCGCCTGTTCCAGCAGCTCACGCGGATGCCCGGCGGTCAACGCCGTGGTGATCCGGTCCAACAGGGCCCGGACCTCCCGGTCCACAACCACCGCGTAGAGCCCTTCCTTGCCACCGAAGTGCTCGTACACCACCGGCTTGGAAACCTTGGCGCGGGCAGCCACCTCCTCGATGGAGGTGGCGTCGAACCCGCGCTCGGCGAAGAGTTGCCGGCCGGTCGCGATCAGCTGCTCCCGTCGTTGGGCCGCCGACATGCGGACCCGGGACGGAGCCTTTGCTTTCGGTGTCGCCGTCGGTGCCGCCCGTCGGCCGCCAGCGCCTGCCCCCGCCTCGCTGCTGACCTCAGGCATGTCGCCGCCTTGCTGGCGCTCGGTGACGCCCTGCCGTGGGATGGTTCCTCCGCTGTGCACGTTCACGTCGTCGCCTCACTGGCGGGCGGTCCGACCACCCTGCCGCGCCGTTCGACCGTACCCGGATCGGGTCCGGCCCCCGCCCGCCGAGCTGTCGGGTCCCCCGCCTGGCTCGGTCATCCGGCCATCCTGCCAGGCGGCATCCCCGCGCACCGCCCGGTTTCAGCGGGGTGCGACCGGCTTCACGAGCTTCGCGGCGAGGCGCTCCGGCTTTGGCCAGCGCACCTGTGTTGCCGCGCCGACCTTCTCGAAAAACCAGATCACGCGGGCGGAGATGTCCACCTGACCGCGCAGCACGCCGTGCCGGGCGCTGGTCGGGTCGGCGTGGTGCAGGTTGTGCCAGCTCTCACCGAACGACAGGATCGCCAGCGGCCAGAAGTTCGAGGCGCGATCGCCCTGGCGCATCGCGAACGGACGCTCGCCGTAGACGTGGCACACCGAGTTGATCGCCCAGGTGACGTGGTGCAGGAGGCCGATCCGGACCAGCCCGGCCCAGAAGAACGCGGTCAGCGCACCCTGCCAGGACCAGGTCACCAGACCGCCGATCAGCGCCGGGCCGAGGAGCGAGATGGCCACCAGCGCGGGGAAGAGCCGATCGATCCGGCTGATGTCCCGGTCGGCGATGAGGTCTGGTGCGAAACGCTCCCGGTTGGACAGCTCCCGGCGGAACAGCCAGCCCACGTGTGCGTGGAACAGGCCTCGGGTCAACGCCCAGAAGCTGGTGCCGAAGCGCCACGGCGAGTGCGGGTCACCCTCCAGGTCGGAGAAGGCGTGGTGCCGTCGGTGGTCGGCGACCCACTGGATGATCTCGCCCTGCACCGCCAGCGAACCCGCGACGGCCAGAGTCACCCGCAGCCACCGCTTGGCCTTGAACGAGCCGTGGGTGAAGTAGCGGTGGAAGCCGACGGTGATGCCGAGCCCGGAGACGACGTACCAGACCAGGCCGATGATCACATCGGTCCAGCCCAGCCAGCCGCCCCAGGCCACCGGCACGGCGACCAGCAGGGCGACGAAGGGGATCACCACGAAAGCCCAGAGGGCGGCCAGGATGCCGGGGGACTGGCTGCCGTCGGTGAGTGGTTTGGGGCCGGGTCCGGCGGTGTTGGGATCGAGCAGAGCAGTGGACATGGGACCTCGCAGGGGGATGGTAACGATCACGAAGCTACGCCTACGTCACCGTAACTTACGGCACCGTAGATCGCACGGGGAACTTTCGAATCGCCTTCGCGTACCTGCTCAAAGCCGCAGGTCAGCCGGCCTGTTGCGGGCGGCTGTCCCTTGCGGGGAACGGGCGACCCGGATGCCGGCCGGCCACCCCCGGAGCGGTCGACGGCGTCGACCGCCCGCCGTGCGGCGGGATGAGCGATGGCGCCCGACGGCCGGGGCGCTAAGGTGTAGCGGCGGGATGTCCATCCCTCAAGCGACGTGCTCGCGTCGCTGATCGGCCGTGGTGTAATTGGCAACACCCGGGTCTTTGGTACCCGTATTTCAGGTTCGAACCCTGGCGGCCGAGCTGTTCACCTAGGTCCGTTTTAGGGCCTGGTGGGGGTAAGAGGGGAACGCGCCGGGCCGCGCCGCTAGCATGGCCGCGAGAGTGTCCGCCGTCCCGACGGGAGCCACATCGTGCCCCAGCCCCACCTCCGTACCGTCGTCGTGCTCGCCGCCGGTGAGGGCAAGCGGATGAAGTCGACACTGCCCAAGGTGCTGCACCCCCTGCTCGGTCGGACGCTCCTCGGTCACGTGCTGAGCGCCGCCGCCCCGCTGGGCGCGGACCGCACCGTCGTCGTGGTGGGGCACGGAGCCGACCAGGTCCGGGCGCACCTGTCCGAGGTCGCCCCGGACGCCACGCCGGTGCTCCAGGCCGAGCAGCTCGGCACCGGGCACGCCGTGCGCATCGCGCTGGACGCCGTACCGGACGGTGCCGGCACGGTCGTGGTGATCAACGGAGACGTGCCCCTGCTGCGACCCGAGACGGTGGGCGCGCTGGTGACCGCGCACGAGGAGGCCGCCGCGGCGGCCACCGTGCTGGCCGCCGAGGTGCCCGACCCGACCGGCCTCGGCCGGATCGTCCGGGACGCCGACGGCCGCCTGGAGCAGATCGTCGAGGAACGCGACGCCGATCCCACGCAGCGCGCGATCCGGGAGATCAACGCCGGCATCTACGCGTTCGACGCGGTGCGGCTGCGTGAGGCGCTGGGCAAGCTCTCCACCGACAACGACCAGGGCGAGGAGTACCTGACCGACGTCTTCGGCCTGCTCCGCTCGGCCGGTGAGCCGGTGGCCGTGCACGTCGCCGTGGACCACGTCGAGACGTTGGGCTGCAACGACCGGGTGGAGCTGGCGACCCTGCGCCGGCTGCTGCGCGACCGGATCAACGAGGCGTGGATGCGTACCGGAGTGAGCCTGCTCGACCCGGCCACCACCTGGATCGACGTGACCGTCGCACTGGACCGGGACGCGGTGGTCGACCAGAACACCCAGTTGCGCGGCAGCACGGTGGTCGGCGCCGGCGCGCTGATCGGGCCGGACGTCACCCTGATCGACACGGTCGTCGGCCCCGCCGCGTCGGTGATCCGCAGCCACGCCGACGGCGCCGAGGTGGGCGCTGGCGCAACCGTCGGGCCGTACGCGTACCTGCGGCCGGCCGCCCGGCTGGCCGAGAAGGCGAAGGTCGGCACCTTCGTCGAGGTGAAGAACACCGAGATCGGCCCGGGCGCGAAGGTTCCGCACCTCAGCTACGTGGGTGACGCGACGATCGGCGCGAAGGCCAACATCGGCGCGGCGACCATCTTCGTGAACTACGACGGCGTGAACAAGCACCGCACCACGGTGGGTGAGGGTGCGTTCGTCGGTTGCGACACCAGTTTGATCGCGCCGGTCGAGGTGGGTGCCGGCGCCTACGTGGCAGCGGGCAGCGCCATCGCCCAGGACGTGCCGCCGGGCGCGCTCGGGGTCACCCGGGCACCGCAGCGCAACATTGAGGGCTGGGTGCAGCGCAAGCGTCCCGGCACGGTCTCCGCGGCGGCAGCCGAGCGGGCGCAACGCGCCGCCGAGGGTGCGTCGGGCACGGCCGGTGCCGCAAGCGACAGTGAGGCAATGCACGGGGGAGCCAAGACGGTGGGCGGCACATCCGGCCCGGGAGATACTGCAACCGAATAGTCCCTGACCCACCACCACCGGGTCGGGTACCGCCGACAAAACGGGAGCAGACGGGCCCATGGGCAGCATCGTCGCCGAAAACCGCAAAAGCCTGATGCTCTTTACCGGACGTGGCTTTCCGGAGTTGGCCAAGGAGATCGGCGAGGTGCTCGGCGTCGCGCCGACCCCGGCCGACGCCTACGAGTTCGCCAACGGCGAGATCTTCGTACGTTTCAAGGACTCGGTGCGTGGTTCGGACGCCTTCGTGGTGCAGTCCGTCACGCACGGGGTGAACACCTGGGTCATGGAGACCCTGATCATGGTCGACGCGCTGAAGCGGGGGTCGGCCAAGCGGATCACCGTCGTGCTGCCGTTCTACCCGTACGCCCGCCAGGACAAGAAGCACCGCGGTCGGGAGCCGATCTCGGCCCGCCTGGTGGCGGACCTGCTGAAGACCGCCGGCGCCAACCGCATCCTCACCGTCGACCTGCACACCGCGCAGATCCAGGGCTTCTTCGACGGCCCGGTGGACCACCTCTTCGCGATGGACATCCTGGCCGAGTACGTGGAACACAAGTACGCCGGCCGGCCGATGACCGTGGTCGCACCGGATTCCGGCCGGGTGCGGGTGGCCGAGCGGTGGACCGACCGGTTGGGTGGTTGCCCGCTGGCGTTCATCCACAAGACCCGTGACCCGATGAAGCCGAACCAGGTCGTGGCGAACCGGGTGGTCGGTGAGGTCGAGGGCCGGGTCTGCCTGATCGTCGACGACATGATCGACACCGGCGGCACGATCGCCAAGGCCGCCGACATCCTCAAGGAGTCGGGCGCGGCGGAGATCGTGGTCGCGTCCACCCACGCGCTGCTCTCCGACCCGGCCACCGAGCGGCTCAAGAACAGCTCGATCAGCGAGATCGTGGTGACGAACACGCTGCCGCTCCCGCCGGAGAAGCAGTTGGACAAGCTCACCGTGTTGTCGATCGCGCCGCTGCTGGCACGGGCGATCCGGGAGGTCTTCGACGACGGCTCGGTGACCACCCTCTTCGGTGGCCTGAGCTGAGCCTGGCCCTGTTTTCGCCACTTGACACGCTGGCGGGGGCAGGGCTGGCAAACTGACGGAAACGGGGCCGGCGCGCTGGTGGGAGCACCACTGGCGGGCCGGTCTCGGGCCGTGATCGGGGACTGCCGGAAACCCTGGAAACAGCTCGGGTAGACTGGTGCGGTTGCCACGGCGAGGGTGCCCGGCGGGCCGCTGAAAAGCGCCGCACGGAGGCACCGTCATCGACGCGGTGCTCCGGGCAGTCGTTCATGACGCATGAGCCCCAGCGAGCCCCTCGCCCCAGCACCGCCAGACGACAAGCCGCCGCAGCGAAAAGCATCAGGAGTTTCCCCGTGTCCGAGGTAAAGATCAGCGCCGAGCCCCGTACCGAGTTCGGCAAGGGTGGTGCCCGCCGTACCCGCCGGGCCGGCAAGGTGCCCGCCGTGCTGTACGGCCACGGCGAGAAGCCCAAGCACATCGCGCTGCCGTCGCGGGAGTTCGCCGCGGCGATCCGCAAGGGCGGTGCCAACCAGCTCTTCGCGATCGACATCACCGACGGCACCCAGGTGCTGGCGCTGCCGAAGGCGATCCAGCGTGACCCGATCCGCGACACCTTCGAGCACGTCGACCTGATCCTGGTCCGCCGGGGCGAGAAGGTCACCGTCGAGGTCCCGGTCCAGCTGACCGGCGAGGCCGCCCGCGACACCCTGATCGTGCACGACCACGACACCCTCTCGGTGACCGCGGACGCCACCAAGGTCCCGGACCACCTCGAGGCGTCGATCGAGGGCCTGGAGGCGGGCACCCAGGTGGCCGCCGGCGATGTCGTGCTGCCGGCCGGCGTCGAGCTGGCCGTCGACGCGGACCTGACCGTCGCGTCGGTGACCGCCGCCCCGACCGCCGAGCAGCTCGAGGCGACGCTGCCCGAGGTCGAGGTTGCCACCGACGAGGCCGAGGCCGAGGTCGGCGAGGTCACCGAGGGCTCCGAGGGCGCGGACGCTGCCCCGGCCGCCGAGGGCGACGAGACGACCGAGGCGCGCACCGAGGCCTGATCGGTTCGTACTGTGCGACAGGCGTCCCCGGATGTTCGGGGGCGCCTGTCGGCATATCGGGAGTCGGTGGGATGGGCGTCGGAAGGGACGGGTCGTGACTGACGAGGCGGGGCCGTGGCTGGTGGTGGGCCTGGGTAACCCGGGTCGGGAGTACGCCGGAAACCGGCACAACGTCGGGTTCATGGTGGTCGAACTGCTGGCCGGGCGGGTGGGTGCCCGTTTCGGCCGACACAAGCGGGCGGTGGCCGAGGTGGCCGAGGCGCGGCTGGGGTTCGGTGGGCCGAAGCTGGTGCTGGTGAAGCCACTGACGTACATGAACCTCTCCGGCGGGCCGGTCGCGGCGCTGGCGCAGTTCTACAAGGTGCCGACGACGCAGGTGATCGCGGTGCACGACGAACTGGACATCGGGTTCGGCCAGGTGCGGGTCAAGTTCGGCGGCGGCGAGGGCGGGCACAACGGCCTGCGCTCGATGTCGAAGTCGTTGGGGACGAAGGACTACGCGCGGGTGCGGTTCGGCGTCGGCCGACCGCCGGGGCGGCAGGATCCGGCGGATTATGTGCTGTCGGATTTCGGCGCGGCCGAGCGCAAGGAGCTGGATTTCCTGGTGGACCGGGCTGCCGACGTGGTGGAGTCGGTGATCGTCAAGGGTGTGGAGCCGACGCAGAACCTCTACCACGGCAGCTGAGCCGGGCGGGGCGTACCGACTCGGAAACGCTGGGCCGGTAGTCTGCGCCTTTCGGCGTGCCGCGACCGGCGACGCGGGTCGCGGCGGATCGGGCCCGTGCGGGCAGCGCGGTGAGGCGACGGGAGCGGGCAGATGAGCAGTCCTCCGATGATCGATGGCGCGTTCGCCCGATGGCTGGCGTCCCGGGCCGGGCAGGCGCTGCTCGACCTGCGTACGGAGATGGGTTTCGCGGACACCGGCGCGCTGAAGTCGGCCGGGGACAAGGTGTCGCACGACCTGATCCGCACGGAGTTGGCGAAGTGGCGTCCGGGTGACGCGGTGCTCTCCGAGGAGGACGAGGGGTCGCGGTTGGCCTGGGCCGCGGAGGTCAACACCGGAGCGGTGTCGCGGTTGAACGCGGATCGGGTGTGGATCGTCGACCCGCTGGACGGCACCCGGGAGTTCTCCGAGGAGGGCCGCTCGGACTGGGCGGTGCACGTGGCGCTCTGGGCACGCAACGCGCCAAGTCCGCACGGGCTGGTCGCTGGCGCGGTCGGTTTGCCGGCGCAACACCGGGTGCTGGGCACGGACTACCCGCCGGCGTACCCGCCGATGACGGTGGAGGCGGCGACGGCCGGCGAGCGGAAGATCCGCCTGGCGGCGAGCCGGAGCCGGCCGCCGGTCTTCCTGACCGATCTGGCTGAGGACGTCGGAGCGCACCTGGTGCCGATGGGCTCGGCCGGAGCGAAAATCGCCGCCGTCGTCACCGGCGAGGTGGACGCGTACATCCATGCAGGTGGGCAGTACGAGTGGGACTCGGCGGCCCCGGTCGCTGTGGCGACGGCCACCGGACTGCACGCTTCCCGGATCGACGGTTCTGCGCTGAAATACAACGAGGCGGATCCGCGCCTGCCCGACCTACTGGTCTGTCGCAAGGATCTCGCCACCCGGTTGCTTGCAGCGCTGCAGAAACATTCCGGGTAGCCTGAGCGAACTTTCTTGACATGCCCGACCGGAAAGGTCTGGAAATCGGATGAGCGAGCGAATCGAGCCGGTGTCATGACCACTCCCGCGGCGTACCAGGTCTCCCATCTGGACGCCTTGGAAGCGGAGAGCATCTTCGTGATGCGCGAGGTGGTCGCCGAGATGGAACGCCCGGTGTTGCTCTTCTCCGGTGGCAAGGACTCGATCGTCATGCTGCGGCTGGCGCAGAAGGCGTTCGCCCCGGCCAACGTCCCCTTCCCGGTCATGCACGTCGACACCGGGCACAACTTCCCCGAGGTTCTGGAATACCGCGACCAGCGCGTCGCCGAGCTGGGGTTGCAGCTCGTGGTGGCGAGCGTGCCGGAGGCCATGGCCAGCGGCATGGTCCGGGAGTCCGCCGACGGCATGCGCAACCGGATCCAGACGCCGGTGCTGCTGGACGCGGTGGAGAAGCACCGCTTCGACGCGCTGTTCGGTGGCGCCCGCCGGGACGAGGAGAAGGCCCGGGCGAAGGAGCGGGTGTTCAGCTTCCGCGACGAGTTCGGTCAGTGGGACCCGAAGAACCAGCGGCCGGAGCTGTGGTCGCTGTATAACGGCCGGCACCACCCGGGCGAATCGATCCGGGTCTTCCCGCTGTCCAACTGGACCGAGCTGGACGTCTGGCACTACATCGCCCGGGAACGCATCCCGCTGCCGTCGATCTACTACGCGCACGAGCGCGAGGTGATCGAACGGGACGGCATGTTCTACGCCGTCAACGAGTTCTTCCGCCCCCGTGCGGGTGAGGAGCGGTTCAAGGCACAGGTGCGCTACCGCACCGTCGGCGACGCCTCCTGCACCGCCGCGGTCCGTTCCGACGCGGACACCGTGGAGAAGGTCATCGAGGAGGTGGCGGCCACCCGGATCACCGAGCGCGGCGCCACCCGTGGTGACGACCGGGTCAGCGAGGCCGCCATGGAGGACCGCAAGCGGGAGGGCTACTTCTGATGAGCACCGAGATCGTGGCCCCGGCCGCCGAGGCGCGGGCGATGGACCTGCTGCGATTCGCCACCGCCGGCAGCGTGGACGACGGGAAGTCGACCCTGATCGGGCGGCTGCTCTACGACACCAAGTCGCTCTTCACCGACCAGTTGGCGGCCGTGGAGGCGGTCAGCGCTGCCCGCGGTGACGAATACACCAACCTGGCGTTGCTCACCGACGGCCTGCGTGCCGAGCGGGAGCAGGGCATCACCATCGACGTGGCGTACCGGTACTTCGCCACCCCCCGGCGCAAGTTCATCATCGCCGACACCCCCGGCCACATCCAGTACACCCGCAACATGGTCACCGGAGCGTCGACGGCGGACCTGGCGTTGATCCTGGTGGACGCGCGCAAGGGCCTGGTCGAGCAGTCCCGTCGGCACGCGTTCCTCTGCTCCCTGCTGCGGGTGCCGCACCTGGTCCTCTGTGTCAACAAGATGGACCTGGTCGACTGGTCGCAGGAGGTCTACGAGCGGATCGCCGACGAGTTCACCGCGTTCGCGGCGAAGCTCGACGTGCCGGACCTGACCGTGGTGCCGGTCTCCGCGTTGCGCGGCGACAACATCGTCACCCGGTCGGACAACATGCCCTGGTACGAGGGCCCGTCGCTGCTGCACCACCTGGAGCGGGTGCACATCGCGAGCGACCGCAACCTGGTCGACGTCCGGTTCCCGGTGCAGTACGTGATCCGTCCGCAGTCCACCACGGTCACCGACTACCGCGGCTACGCCGGCCAGGTCGCCTCCGGCGTGCTGAAGCCGGGTGATGAGGTGATGGTGCTGCCCTCCGGCTTCACCAGCCGGATCGCCGCCGTGGAGACCGCCGACGGGCCGGTCCCGGAGGCGTTCCCGCCGATGTCGGTGACGGTACGACTGGCCGACGAGATCGACATTTCCCGGGGTGACCTGATCTGCCGCCCGAACAACGCACCGGCGGTGGCGCAGGACATCGAGGCGATGGTCTGCTGGATGGACGAGACGGCCCCCCTGCGGGTCGGCGGCCGGTATGCGATCAAGCACACCACCCGGTCGGCTCGGGCGATCGTGCGCGGGCTGCACTACCGGCTGGACATCAACTCGCTGCACCGCGACGAGTCCGCCGACGAGCTGCGGCTCAACGAGATCGGTCGGGTACGACTGCGCACGACTGTGCCGCTGCTGGCCGACGAGTACCGCCGTAACCGCACCACTGGCGGTTTCGTCATCATCGACGAGGCGACCAACCGCACGGTAGGCGCCGCCATGATCGTCGAAGCCAACTAACCCACCCAACCC
>NZ_QGSZ01000327.1 GCF_003857055.1 Micromonospora inaquosa
CCGTTGACCGTGCAGTTGAGCGGGGTGCCGGTGCCGTTGACCAGGAAGCCGAACGCGGTGGAGGCGCCGGCGGCGAGGGTGCCGTTCCAGGACACGTTGGCGAAGGTGTAGCGACTGCCCGAGGTGGTCTGCTGCGCGTTCCACGACTGGGTGATCGTCGAGGAGGACGGCAGGTCGAACTCGACCCGCCAGCTGGTGATCGGTGCGGAGGTGTCGTTGGTGACGGTGACCTGCCCCTGGTAGCCGTTGGCCCAGTTGTTCGTCACGGAGAACACGGCGATCGCCGCGCTCGCCGGGGTGGCGGCGACTACTGCCACCCCGGCGAGCAGGCCGGCGACGGCCAGGGTCGTGACAAGTCTCGGTGTGCGCATGCGGAACCCGCTTCGGATCGACGGTGGCGGTCTGAGGCGGGGCGGCGCCTCCGCGCACGATATCGATCTATCTCGATTAGGGCAAGGCCTGCGTGGTCACTGACGCAGCGCGTTGAGCACCAGGTCGGCGTACCGACGCCACACCGCCGGGTCGCGCTCGTCGAGCACGATGAGCTGCCGAACCGCCCCGCAGAGGAGCACCCGGATGTCCCGCTCCCCGGCGTCGGAACGAATCTTGCCGGACGACCGGGCCGCCGCCACCAGCTGCCCGATCAGGCCCAGGATGCGCGCGGCGGGCACCAGCCGGCCCTCCAAAAAGGCGTCGGCGAGGACCCGGTCGCGCGCGAGGCGTCCGAACAGGTCGGGCACGAAGGAACACCACTCCCGGTACACGTCGACGCCGTCGAGCGCCGCGCGGACGCGCTGCTCCAACTCCTCGAACTGCCGCTGGACGACCGCGACGATCAGGTCCTCCTTGCTGGGGTAACTGCGGTACACCGTCGCGCGCCCCACCCCGGCCCGCTCCGCCACCTGCGGCACCGTCACCTGGAGACCCTGCTCGGTGAAGAGCTCCCGGGCGGCGGCGATGACCCGCTCGTGGTTGCGTCGGGCGTCCAGCCGACGGCGGGGCGTATCCGGGTCGCTCGTCGTCGGCGGGGTCATGGCCTCAGTCTGCCCGCTCGGTCTCGTCGCCCAGCAGCGGCTCGTCGCCGTACACGGTGGTGAGTTCGACGTTGAGCACCGTCGCCAACCGTCCGAACGACCAGTAGTAGCCGACCACCTGGAGCACCTCGACGATCTCGCGCTCACTCAGGATCCGCCGCACCTGGTCGAAGAGGTCGTCGGGAACGCGCGGTGACCGCACCACCTCGGCGGCGAACCGGATGAGCGTCCGGTCGTACGCCGACAGGTCCGGGTTGTCGATGTCCTGGCCGCCGATGATCTCGCGTGTGCGCTGGTCGACGCCGGCCGCTTCGGCGATCGGGCGGTGCTGTGCCGCCACGAACTCGGACTCGGCGTACTCGGCGACCGTCAGGATGACCAGCTCCCGCGAGCGGGCGGGTAGCTCCAGCGCGGTGAACTGCGCCCTCGCGAGCTGGATGAACAGTTTCACGGTGCCGACCGAGTGGGTCATCATCTTGACCATCGGGTCCGGCGGCAACGCGGACAGGAAGTCGCGGACGTCGGCTGGGACGAGGTTCGGGTCGGGATCGTTGAGTCGGGGCATGATGCTCTCCTGTGTTGTTGTCGAGACGGTTCAGGCGGGAAGGTCGAAACCGATCTCACTGAGGTGGTGGAAGCGGCCGTCCTCGGCGTACGACCCGAAGATCGCGATCTCCCGCTTGGCGGTGGACCCGTCGGCCAGGGTGATCTCGAAAACGTGTCGTTCGGCGTAGCGGGAACCGTCGCGCAGCTCGTCGAGGACGGTCACAGTGCCGCTGACGATCTGAGTGCGTGCCTGTGTCACCATCTCGGCGAATTCGGCCCGGTCAAGGGTCTTGCCGTCGCTGCGGTGGGTGTAGTCGGGGGCGTAGAACTGGTCCAGCGCCTCGCTCAGGTCGCGCTTCGAATCGAAGGCCACCGCGAGCAGGGCGTCGCTAATCCGCACCGGATTCATGGGACTCCTCTTTCTCACTGTCAGACAGATCCGGACTCGTAGGTCCGCTTAGCTGTCACCGTACCGGACTACGGAGTCCGCTTCCAGTGAGAGTCGTCACCGAGCAGCTTGGGATCGACTACCGCCTGCCGACCCCTTCGGCAGCACCGTCCCCCCATCGACCTCGGTGGTGCGCGACCCGAACCCGCCGCGCCAAACGCCCGCGGTGGTCGTAGCGTGGACACATGCGAACCACCACGCTGGGCAGCGCAGGCCCCGAGGTCGGCGTCATCGGCCTCGGCTGCATGGGCATGAGCCACGGCTACGACATCAGCGGTCCACGCGACGACGACACCTCGATCGCCGTCATCCGACAGGCACTGGACCTGGGCGCGACGCTGATCGACACGTCGGACGTGTACGGGCCGTACACGAACGAGGAACTGGTCGGGCGAGCGCTGGCCGACGGCCACCGGGAGCGGGCCGTGCTGGCCACGAAGGTCGGCCTGGTGGCCACCTCCCCCACCGGCGGCCCCGGCAACTCACCGACGATCGGCAACAACGGCCGCCCGGAGCACATCCGCGCGGCGATCGACGAGAGCCTGCGCCGGCTCGGCACCGACCACGTCGACCTCTACCAGTTGCACCGGGTCGACCCGCAGGTGCCCATCGAGGAGTCCTGGGGTGCGATGGCCGAGGTCGTGGCGGCCGGCAAGGCGCGGCAGATCGGGCTCTCCGAGGTGACTGTCGCCCAGATCGTGCGGGCCCAGGCGGTGCACCCGGTGGCGTCGGTGCAGTCCGAGCTGTCACTGTGGACCCGCGACCCGTTGACCGAGGTCCTGCCGTACTGCGCCGAGCAGGGCATCGCCTTCCTGCCGTTCTCCCCGATCGGCCGCGGTTTCCTCGCCGGCCGGTTCACCTCGTTCGACGACCTGCCCGCCGACGACTTCCGGCGCGGCCTGCCGCGCTTCCAGCAGGACACGCTGCGCGCCAACCTCGCCATCGTCGCCCAGGTCCGGGAGATCGCCGACCGGGCGGGCGTCAGCCCCGCGCAGGTCGCCCTCGCCTGGGTGGTCGCCCAGGGTGACCAGGTCATCCCGATCCCCGGCACCAAGACCCCGAAGTACCTGGTGGACAACTGCGCCGCCGCCGACGTGCGGCTCAGCACCGAGGACCTGGCCGACCTGGACGCGCTGCCCGCACCCGAGGGCGGCCGCTACTGAGCCTGCGGCGGCCCGGCACCACACGGCCGGGCCGCCACCGGCGGGCCGAACCGGACCCCGACACCGGGCGAGTAGAGCACGCTGACCGGCGGCCCGACCGGCGTCGGCAGCCCGGCGGCGGCAACCAACTCGTCATCCAGGTGCAGCAGCTCGGCCCGCCGCAACGGCCAGCGCGGATGCCAGTTCGGCAGGTGCAGCGTGCGCCCGTACGCCCGGGTGTGCAGCCCCCAACGGGCGGTGAGGAAGTGTTCGAGCGGGGTCGGGTCGACGATCCGCTCCCCCACCCGCACCACCATCCGGCTCGTCGTGCCCGCCGGCCCGGGCCAGCGCCGCCGGCACCGGTAGGTGCGGCGGTCACCGTCGCGTTCCACCCGCATCGACGACCAGAGGTACGGCAGGCGCAACGTCGCCCGCGCCACCAGCACCGGCACCAGCCGGGACGCGTCGAGCGACCGGAACACGACAGCTCGCCGGCCGGCGTCGTCGACGGAGTAGAGCCGGACGTTGGTCTCGGCGAAGGTGCCGAAGTAGGGCACCCCCGGGCCACGGCCGAAGCCCAACCCGACCATCCGGAAACCGATCAGGCCGACGTAGCTGACCCCGTCCAGCGTGTCCGGACGGGTGCCGACGGGCAGCAGCGGCGCGACGAGTTCCGGGGCGACCGCCCAGTGCAGGAAGGTGAGGTCCTCCCACCGCTGGCGCAGGACCGCCCAGGCGAACGCCTGCCGAGGCGCGTGGTCGACCGGTTCGGGATGCACGCTCTCATCCTGGCCCAGCCGGTGGGCCGACGTGGTGTCAGGCGTGCGGACCGACACTGACGGTGCCGATGGTCAGCGACACCTTGCCCTCCAGGATCGCGCCGACCCGTTCGACCTCCTCCCCCAGCGCCCGCTCCTGGGCGGCGTCGAGCGTCCGCAGCGGCTCGACGGTGACCCGGATCGAGCGGCCGGAGCGGCGTTGATGCCACACGCCGGCGACCACCCCGTCCACCAGCAACACCGGATAGTTGCCGGCCTGTCCGTTGGCGAGCGCCCGGTGGGCGACGGCACCGGGGAAGAGCTGCTCGCGGGGGTGACAGCCGACCGCGTACGCGTCGAAGTAGGGCAGCAGCCGCAACCCGGACGGCCGGTCGTCGGGGAACCCGGTGTCGTCGGCGGCCACCCAGGCCCGGGTGCCCTCCACTGTCACCTCGGTCAGGTCGAGCGAGCCGAACAGCCACGTCCCCCATTCCGAGGGGACCGCCAGCCACCGGGCGAACTGCGCCGGGGTGGCCGGCCCGTACGCGTACAGGTAGCTGTGGACGAGTGCGGCCAGGGCGGCGTGACCGGGCATCGGCGCGAAGTCGGGCAGCCACCTCGTCGGGCTGGTGTACGTGGTGACCCGACCACGGTTCGGGCCGAAGCAGACCACACCGCTACGGGTGGCGGCGGGCATCGCGGCGACCCACCGGGGCCACATGTCCTGAAAGGCCTCCATGACCAGGTCACCCGCCCACGGGCCGGTGCGGGCGACGATCTCCTCGGTCAGTTCGGCGGTGGTCAGGTCGGCCTCGGCGACCGCGTCGGCGATGGCCGCGAGGACCTGCTCGGTCTGCCGCGGCGTCAGCAGGATCACGCTCCGTTCCCATGACGGAGCCGGCAACGCGGTCAGCGCGCCGACCCACATCGGCAGGTCCGCTGCGGCGAGCAGGTGCACCGTGCCGCGTGGCCCCCGGGTCTTCACCAGCGTGCGATCCGTCCACAGTGCCCGGCGCACGTGGGCGCGGGTCGCGCCCGGCACCCGCAGCCCGACGGACAGTTCGGCGGCCGACGCGATCTGGGCGTGCGCGCCGCACACCGCCGACACCACGTCGGCGATGCTCCCGGCGTCCGGTGCCGCGCCCGCCACCGGTGCGCGGAGCCGGTGCCGCTGAAGACGTCGGGCGAAGACCTGCGCCCAGCTCAGCTCGGTCATCGCAGGCCCTTGAAGAACGCGCGGATGTCCGCGGCGTGCGCCAGCGGCTCGTCCATGGCCACGAAGTGCCTGCCCGGGTTGCCCTGCGGCCAGTGCACGATGCTGTTGTCCCGTTCGGCGAGGCGGCGCATCAGCGCGGACCCGCCGCCGTACACACCGGAGGGCACCCGCCGCTGGCCCCTCGGCCAGGCGAAACCGCCATCATCGGCAACGGTCAGCCGCTCGTACATGGGCCACGACGACGTTCCGGCCGCGCCGGTGAACCAGTAGAGGCTCACATTGGTGAGCAGGTGGTCCCGATCGATGGCCTGCTCCGGCATCGGCACCGTCATGGTGAACTCCTTGAACTTCTGCATCATCCAGGCCAGCAGCCCGACCGGCGAGTCGTTCCAGGCGTACGACAGGGTCTGCGGCGCTGCCCGCAGCAGGGCGTGATGGTCCACGCCACCGCTCATCCACCGCTGCATCTGCTCCCACTCGACGCGCTCCGCCGCGCTCATGTCCGGCACGTCGGCTTCGGTCGGGAAGCCGAACCCGCCGTCGATGTGCACGCCGACCACCCGTTCCGGCGCTACCGCCGCCACCCGCGGCGCGACGTACGCGCCGAGGTCGCCGCCCTGGGTGCCGTAGCGGTGGTAGCCGAGCCGGGCCACCAGCTCCGCCCACATCCGGGCGAGCCGGTCGACAGTGAACCCGGCCGGCGGCGCCTGCGAGAAACCGTAGCCGGGCACCGACGGGACCACCAGGTGAAACGCCTGGGTGGGATCACCACCGTGGGAGCGCGGGTCGGCCAACGGGCCGATCAGCTCGGTGAACTCGACCATGGAGTTCGGCCAGCAACGCCGACACGCTGGAGTGGTTGGCGTGGCGCCTGCTGACTCTCGGTTGCGACATGCAGGTGCACGAGCCGCCGGAGTTGATCGCGCACCTGCGGCAGATCGGCATCCGGGCCACCCGCGCCGCCGACCCTTCCGCAGCGTAGGACGGCCAGCCGCTCGAGGCATCGACACGCCGCTCCGCCGTACGCTTGACGGAGCGCAATCCGCAGAAATGGCACTTTCGGGGAGGAAATGGTCGTGACGCAGAGCGACGCGGAGCTGGTCGTGCTCGCGCAGGCCGGAGACCCGGCCGCGCTCGGTGTGCTGCTGGCCCGACACGAGGCCGGGATGCGGGCCGTCGCGCTGAGCGTCCTCGGTTACGGACCGGACGCCGAGGACGCGGTGCAGGACACGATGCTCGTCGCCCTCCGTCGCATCGGCGAGGTCCGCGACCCGAGCGCCGTGGGCCCCTGGTTGCGGGCCATCGTCCGCAACAACAGCCGGACAGCGTTACGCCGGCCCCGAGCCGTCCCGGTCGCCGAACCGGAGTGGTTCTCCCGACCGGCCGACACACCCACCCCGGAGGAGGCACTGGACCGGGCCGCGATGCGCGACTGGGTGTGGCACTCCATCGAGCAACTGTCCGAGCCTGACCGCCTCGTCACCCTCCTGCGGTACTTCAGCGACGCGTCCTCGTACGAGCAGATCGCGGCCGTCTGTGGCGTGCCGGTCGGCACCGTCCGCAGCCGCCTCAACCACGCCCGCCGCGCGCTCGCCGGCGGCCTCCGCACGGCGGCGACGACGTCGCACGCGGACGTCGCCGCCTCCAACGACACCCGGTGGCGGGAGGGCCGCGACATGATCGCCACCGCGATGGGCGGCGACTTCGAGCGGGTGGTGCGCGAGAGCTGGTGGCCGGACGCCCAGATGATCGTGCCGGGCGGCCCGCGCGGCGACCGTGACCTGGCGATCAAGGGCATGAACTCCGACCTGGCCGCCGGGGTACATCAGCGGCTGCGCAACGTGGCGGCCAGCGGCGACGTGCTGATCTGGGAGACCGACCTGATCAGCCCGCCCGACGACCCAGAGCACTGCCCACCAGCGGCGCTGTGGTTGCAGGTGCTGCGGGAGGGCCGGGTACGCCAACTCACCCTCTTCCACCCCGTTCCGGCGCGAGCCTGAAAAAAACCTCCCGACCGAGCGAACTTTTCTCTCGACCCGCGCATCTGGTCCGTGTCATGCACCAGTCGCCGTGTCGGCGGACGCCGCGCGGGTCCCGGATCGGGAGATAGTTCATGGGTTCCACCAGCCACGACGTCAGCGCCCTCGCACCCGGCGCCCACACGTTCACCGTCGACGGCGTTCGGCAGGTCTACCACGTCGCCGGCAGCGGCCCGGTCTGCGTGGCGCACTCCGGCGGCCCGGGCATCGAATGGGAATACCTGCGAACGCCCGGCCTTGAGGCGCACTTCACCATGGTCTACGTCGAGCCGGTCGGCACGGGTGCGTCCGGGCAGCTCGACAACCCCGACGATTACCGGCTGGACACGTATGTCCGGTTCCTGCACGCCGTCGTCGAGCACCTCGGCGAACCCCGGGTGTATCTCCTCGGGCACTCGCACGGCGGTTTCGTCGCCCAGCGGTACGCGCTCACCCACCCGGACCGGATCGCCGGCCTCGCCCTGTACGACACCTCACCCGTCACCGGCGCCGAGTTCTGGGCCGAGGCCATGGCCGGCCTCGCCGCCTACCCGCAGCGGCACCCGGACCGCCCGGAGGCTGCGGCGGTTCCGGCCGCCTTCGCGCAGATCGGCGGCGCGACGGACGACGAGTCGTTGGGGGCCGCGTTGCGCGCCGCCCTGCCGGTGTACTTCGCGGACTTCTGGGGTCGACAGGACGAGTTCGCCCCGTTTCAGGCGGCCGTCCGGATCTCGGCGACGCCGGCGGGCGCGCAGGACCCCACACCCTTCGACGTGCGGGACAACCTCGGTCAGATCACCGTGCCCGTCGTGGTGATCGTTGGCTCGTACGACTTCATCTGCGGCCCCCGCTGGGCTGAGCAGTTGCACGCGGGGCTTCCGGACTCGCGGCTGGTGACGCTGGAACGAAGCGGACACTTCGCGCACATCGAGCAGCCGGTCGAGTTCACCGACGCCGTGGCGGAGCTGCTGAAGCGCTGACCCATCCCGGCGGGGCGCACGTCGAGGTCGGTTCGTCACAGCGGGCAGGCCTCGGGGTGCGGGCGCGTTGCACGGTCATAGGCTGAACGCTTTGCTGCGCCGTGACAAAGAGGAGACCGCCGTGAGCCAGACCGAACGGATCGATTCCGTCGACGAGTGGAACGTGGCCGAGGACGACGGGGTCCTGGACGCCTCCGACACTCTCGACGACGACCGGGTCGGCGACCCCCTCGACACCGGCATCGTCGCCGAGGACCACTGGACGGCGGCAAACCGGTTCGGCACCACGCCCGCTGAGGAGCGGGCGGGCGAGTCCCTGGAACAACACCTTGCCCAGGAGGTGCCGGATGTCGACCCGTACGCCGAGGGTGATGAGGACGAGGACGAGCTGATCCGTCGGGGGTACGAGACGGAGGCTCGCGCCGGCCGTCTCGTCGCGTACGACGAGGGCGTCCGCGAGGACGACGAGGACGAGGCCGTGGCGTGGGACGCCGGCATCGACGCGGGTGCCGCCAGTGCGGAGGAAGCGGCGATCCACGTGGTGGACGACCCGAACGGGCCTGGCGACGGTCCGTTGCGCTGATGACGTACCGGCCGCGCTCAGCACCTCACCGGGTGCCGAGCGCGGCCGGGTCGGTCAGTGGATGACGACGGGCGTCTTGACCTGCTCGCCCTGCGGGTCGTCGAGCTGTGCCGGCCGCCGTCGGCGCGGCAGCAGTGCCGCCGGGATGAACGTGAGCACGACCAGCGCGAACGCGACCCAGAACGTGGTGGCGAACGACTTGGCGGCGAAGTCGAGCCCGCGCTCGATGAGCGACGGGTCCACCGGCATCTGCTGAAGCAGTTCCGGCCGCTGCTGGGAGGCGATGGCCAGCCCCGCCTCGGTGACCGGCTTGCCGCTCTCGTCCACCAGGCCGGGGATCGGCCGGGACCCGTTCAGCTCGTTGGTGAGGATCACCGACATCACGGCGGCACCGACCGAGCCGCCGATCTGCTGGAGAATGTTGACCAGCGTCGAGCCGCGCGCCACCTCCTGCGCCTGCAACGTCCGCAGCGCCGACGTCATGATCGGCATCATCGTGCCGCCCATGCCCAGACCCATCACGAACAGCGAAGCACCGAGCAGCCAGTACGAGGTCTGCGGGTCGACCTGGGTGAAGCCGAAGAACCCGACGACGATGAGCCCCAGCGCGAACGGGACGGTGCGCCCGATCGGCACCCGGTCAGCGAGTGTGCCGGCGATCGGCATGGTGATCATCGCGCCGATGCCCTGCGGGGCCATCAGCAGACCGGCGGCCAGCGTCGACTCACCGCGCACCTGCAGGAAGTAGCTCGGGAACAGCAGACCCGCGCCCATGAACGCGATGATGAAGACGAACATCGTCACCGACGCGATGGTCAGGCTGCGGTTGCGGAACAGCCGCAGGTCGAGCAGCGGGTGTCGGGGCTTGAACGAGTAGAGCACGAACGCCACCACCAGCGCGCCGCCGACCAGCATCGGGGCCCAGACCTTGGCCTCGGCGAAGGTGCCCACCTCCGGCAGGGACGAGACGCCGTAGAGGAAGAGGGCGAGGCCCGGCGACAGCATGAGCATGCCGACGAAGTCGAAGGACTCGGACGGCTCGGGCGCGTCCTTCGGCAACGCGAACTGCGCGTAGATCAGGGCGATCACACCGATCGGCAGGTTGATCAGGAAGATCCAGTGCCAGCTCGCGGTGTCGATCAACCAGCCACCGAGGATCGGGCCGCCGATCGGGCCCAACAGCATGGGGATGCCGAGGACGGCCATCAACCGGCCGATCCGGTGCGGGCCGGCCGCCCGGGTCATGATGGTCATGCCCAGCGGCATGAGCATGCCGCCACCGAGGCCCTGCAGGACCCGGTAGCCGATCAGCTCGCCGATCGTGTCGGCCATGGCGCAGAGCCCCGACCCGATCGTGAACAGGGCCAGCGCCACCATGTAGAGCCGTTTGGTGCCGAACCGGTCCGCCGCCCACCCGCTGAGCGGGATCACTGTGGCGAGCGCCAGGGTGTAGGCGGTCATGGTCCAGGCGACGCGGGCGTAGGACGCGTCGAACTCGCTCTGGAATGTGGGCAGCGCCACGCTGACCACCGTCACGTCGAGGATCGACATGATCGCGCCAAGGACGACGACGCCCGCCACCTTCAGCACCGCGGCGTCGAGTTTGTCCGATGTCGCGACAGATTGCTGTGTCACTAACTCTCCTGAAGTCGATTGAGCCGGCCGATGGTGGGCGGTGGCGGCGATGCCGCGCCTACCGGGCGCGGGGCGCGACGTGCCAGGACGACGACGCGCGGAGGAAGACTAACCGCCAGTTGTGACGATTCGCCGCCGGATTAACGCTCCCCCCGGCGTCGCATCCGATCGGCCGTACGACTGTGACTGGACGTCGGGGTGTCGATCAGGCGGCAGAACCGCAAGCTGGCAGCGGGTCGCAGCCCGGACCAGCACGGCACCGGCCAACGCGGCACCGGCCAACGGCTGGCTGGCGACTACGCGATCACCGTCGTGACGATTGGCACGTCAACCACAGCGCGGGCGAATGATCGGCAGCGAACCTAGTTGCCGCGTTTGCTGGCGTCGAGGGCAGCCTGCTCCACTCGCTGGCGGTAGTCCAGCCACCACGACTCGTCGGCCGGGTGCAGGTTGTCGTTCTCAGACAGCAGCCCGACCGTGCCGTCGATGAGTTCGCGCACGATGTCGGCGTGGCCCGCGTGCCGTTGTGTTTCCGCGATGACGTGGACCAGGACGTGGTGCAACGTGACAGCAGTATCGCCCCACCACGGCACGCGGCCGACCTCATCCAGTGCAAGGGTTTCGATGGTGGCGTCGGCGTGGGCGATCGCCCGACGGTACAGCGCGACGATCTCCTCACGGGTCTCATCCGCGGTTGCCCACATGTCGGCGTTGATCTCCGCTCCGTCGCCGACGTACGGCAGTTCCTCTTCGAACGGCCGGCCGAACACGACGCCGAAGTAGAGGACCTCCATGGCCGCCGAGTGCTTCACCAGACCGAGCAAGTTGGTTGCGGTCCGGGTCAACGGGCGCCGAATGTCGTATTCGCTGAGCCCGTCGAGCTTCCACAGCAGCGTGTCGCGGCCGCCCTTCAAGTAACTGTGCAGGTCTGCCTTCATCGCGGCACTATGGCATCCGGTTGGGTGTCGGCGCTGCCCCGGACGATCCGCGGAACGCCATGATCGACCGGAAACGTCCTAGACGGTGACCACCGGCACGGTGGCGGTCAGCGCCCAGTCGTGCCCGATGTCGGCGGCGGCGCGCAGCAGCCGCGGCAGGTGCTCCTCGCGCAGCGTCTCCAGCGAGGTTTCGGCGGCGTGCACTGTCACGTTGATGGCGGCGACGACCCGCCCGTCGCCGTCGCGTACGCCGGTGGCGACGGATCGGATCCCCGGAGCCAGGTCCTGGTCGGCGAGCGCCCAGCCCTTCGCTCGGACCTCGCGCAGCACGGCGTCGAGGTCGCCCGGTGCGGGCTGCCAGCGTGGCGTGATGCCGGAGCGGCTGGGCTCGGCGAGGACGGCCGCCAGCGTGTCCGGCGGTAGCGCGGCGAGCAGCACCTTGCCCATGGAGGTCGCGGGTGCCGGGAAGCGGGTGCCGATGGTGACGCCCAGTGTCACGATCTTGGGGACGGCCACCCGGGCGACGTAGACGATGTCGCTGCCGTCGAGCTGGGCCATCGAGGTCGACTCGTTGGTCTGCGCGACGAGTTTCTCCATGTGCGGGCGGGCCACGTCCCACATGTTCAGCGCGTTGACGTACGCCATCCCCAGCTCAAGGACGCGCGGGGTGAGGGTGTGACCGCGGCCCGCCGCGCGGACGTAGCCCAGCGATTCGAGCGTGATGAGGATGCGCCGGACGGTGGGGCGGGCCAGGCCGGTGGCGGCGGCGATCTCGCTGAGCGTCATCGAAGGGGTGGCGGGACGGAAGGAGCGCAGGACGTCGAGGCCACGAGCGAGAGCCTCGATGAAGTCGGGCCCGGCGCCCCTTCCGTTGTCACCCATGTCCTAATGCTTCCATTGCGCCGACCCGGCGTCCCACTCGGTGTACTGGTACGGGTTCTCCAGGATCGCGGTCTCGGGGATGTCCGGGTTCATGCCGCGCTGCCACGGCTGCTCCCCCATCGTCTCGCGCAGGTGGTCGATGGTCGACGCCACCCGGGCCCGCGCGGCGGCGAGGTCGACGCCGACGAGGCGGCCGTCCCGCTTCACGACCCGGCCACCGACGAGCACGGTGTGCACGTCGGCACGCTGGGCCTGGAAGACGACGTGACCGTGCGGGTTCAGGATCGGGAACATCGCCGGCGAGGCGTCGTTCTTGATCAGGACGACGTCGGCCTGCCGGCCGGGGGTGAGCGCGCCGATCGTGGCATCCATGCCGAGCGCGCGGGCGCCACCTCGGGTGGCCCACTCGACGACCTGCTCGGCGCGCAGGTGGCAGTGGGTGATGGTCTCCTGCTTGGCGTGCGCCTCCAGGTGCTCCCGGGAGCGGTCCGCGCCGAGCGTGCTGCGCATCGCGGAGAAGAGGTCGCCGCTCCACCACACGCTGGTGTCCATCGACAGTGACACCGGGATGTCGTGGTGGCGCAGCTGCCAGGTGGGTGGGTAACCCTGGCCGGCGCTCTGCTCACTCTCGGTGGAGACGGAGACCGAGCCGCCGGTCGCGGCGATCCGGTTGTACGAGTCGTGGGTGAGCGTCGCCGCGTGCACGTAGACGGTCGACGGGGTCATGAACCCGTTCTCGTGCATCAGTCGGATGCCGTCGTCGTTGGTGGCGCCCCACACGCCGGCGTGGGTGGTCACCGGGGCGCCCAGTTCCCGGGCCACCTCGAACGCGGCCCGTTCCGGGAAGGCGGGGTCGCCCGTGACGTCGAACGCCAACTGGAAGCCGGCGAGCTTGCCGCCGTCGATGCGGCGGCGGTGGAAGTCGCGGAACTCCGGCGAGGTGGCCCACTCCCACGGCCCCTGCTGGATGTTGCCGTAGGCGAGCACGAACCGGCCGTCGACCGCCTCCAGGGCGTCCACGGCGGCGTCGGCGTGCTCGGGGGTCTGCAACCCGTGCGACCAGTCGACTGTGGTGGTGACGCCCGCGTCGATCGCCTCGATCGCCCCGAGCAGGTTGCCGGCGTAGACGTCCTCGGGCCGGAACAGCTTGCCCGACTCGAGGTAATACCAGACGAAGTACTGGGTCAGGGTCCAGTCGGCGCCGTACCCACGCATCGCGGTCTGCCACAGGTGCCGGTGGGTGTCGACCATGCCGGGCATGAGGATGCCGTCGGTGGCGTCGATCTCCAGGGCGTCGTCGGGTGCGGTGAGGCCGACGCCGACCTCCGCGATCCGGTCGCCGACGACCAGCACGTCGGCGCCGGGCAGCACCGTGTGCGCGTCGTCCATGGTGAGAACCAGGCCGTTACGGAAGACCACCGGCCGGTCGGTTGCGCTCATCGCCACCCATTCCTTTCCGGGGTACGAGGGGACTCCGGACTCTTGTCCGCTGTGCGGCCAGCCCGGGTGGCGCAAGTGTGGTCCGGGTCACGATTCGTGTCAAGAGCCTGATCTCGCTCAATAGGCAGCCCGTTGACAGGCTCCACGCGGTATCGCAAGCTGTCACGGCGGACATGTGTCCGTAGAACGGGCGGAAACATGGTGCAACATTCGACAGGGCCGTTGGCCGGGCTGCTCGTCGCGGACTTCTCCCGGATCCTCGCCGGGCCGTACGCGACGATGCTCCTGGCCGATCTCGGCGCACAGGTGATCAAGGTGGAGAGCCCCGGTGGCGACGACACCCGCACCTGGATGCCACCCACCCGCGACGGCGTCTCGACGTACTACCTCGGCATCAACCGCAACAAACGGTCGATAGCCCTGGACCTCAAGAAACCCGACGACCTGGCCGCCGCGCAGGAGTTGGCACGCCGCGCCGACGTGCTGATCGAGAACTTCCGGCCCGGTGGCCTCGCCCGGTTCGGCCTCGACTACGACACCGTCACCGCGACCAACGAGAAAATCGTGTACGCGAGCATCAGCGGCTTCGGCACGGGCGCCGGGCGGGACTTCCCCGGCTACGACCTCATGGTGCAGGCCATCTCGGGCCTGATGAGCCTCACCGGCGACCCGGACGGCTCGCCGTACCGGGCCGGGATCTCCGTCTTCGACGTGATGGCCGGGCTGCACGCGAGCATCGGCATCCTCGCCGCCCTGCACCATCGTGGCGAGACCGGGCGAGGCCAGCACGTCGAGGTCAACCTGCTCAGCTCGGCGCTGTCCGGCCTGGTCAACCACTCCAGCGGCTACGTCGCCGGCGGCACCGTCCCGTTCCGGATGGGCAACGCGCACCCCAGCCTCTTCCCGTACGAGCCACTGCCCACCGCCGACGGCGAGCTGATCGTCATCGCCGGCAACGACGGGCAGTTCCGCAAGCTCTGCCAGGTGCTCGACCTGCCCGGCCTGCCGGACGACCCGCGTTTCGGCCGCAACCAGGACCGCACGGCCAACCGCGAACAGCTACGGCCCCTACTGGTCGAACGGCTCGCCAAGCGGACCAAGGACGAGTGGTTCCGGGACCTGCTCGCCGCCGGCGTCCCGTGCGCGCCGATCAACACCATCGACGGCGGTGTGGCGCTCGCCGAGGAGTTGGGGCTCGACCCGGTCGTCACCGTCGGCGACGTGCCCGGTGTCCGCAACCCCATCACGTTCTCCGACACCCCGGCCCGGTACGAGCTGCCGCCGCCCGGGCTCGACGAACACGGCGAGGAGATCCGCGCGTGGCTGACGAACTGAGCTTCCCGACCGGCATCGGCACCTCCGACCCGACCACCATCTCCCTGCTGGGGCAGGACCTGGCCGCCGACCTGATGGGCACCGTGGGCTTCGGCGAGCTGGCGTACTGGCTGGTCGCCGGCCGCCGCCCCACCCAGGGTGAGGTACGGGTCTTCGAGGCGGTGCTGGTGGCGCTCGCCGACCACGGCTTCACCCCCACGGCGATCGCGGCCCGGCTGACGTACCTGTCCGCGCCCGAGTCGTTGCAGGGCGCCCTCGCCGCTGGCCTGCTCGGCGGCGGCTCCCGCTTCCTCGGTGTCACCGAGGACTGTGGACGTTTCCTCGCCGACACGCTCGCCCAGGCCGGCGAGGTGACCGACTACGACGCGGTGGCGCTCGACGCGGTCACCCGGGCCAGGCAGGAACGCCGGCTGGTCCCCGGGCTGGGGCACCCCGTGCACAAGGAGCAGGACCCGCGCACCCCCGTGCTGATCCGCATCGCCACCGAGGAGGGCCTGCACGGCCCGCACCTGCGGCTGTTCGAGGCGATCGGACGCGTACACCCACAGGTTCTCGGCCGCACCCTGCCGCTCAACGGCGCCGGAGTGTGCGGCGCGGCCCTGGCCGACCTCGGGCTCCCCGTCGAGATGCTGCGCGGTTTCGCCCTGCTCGCCCGCGCGGCCGGGCTGCTCGGGCACCTCGCCGAGGAGCGACGACGACCGCTCGGCATGGACATCTACCGCACCGTCGACCGCAACGCCGTCTACGAACCCTGACCCCCTCTGCCACCCCCGAAAGGAGTGGGAATGGCCTCCATCGTCGCGGTCATCGCCTCCACCCACCACCCCTTCTACTACCGGGCCAGCACCGCGACCGGGGAGGATCGACCACCGTTCGCCGACGAGTGGACCCGCAAGATCCTGGCGTTCCGGGAGACGTTGACCCGGGCCCGACCCGACGTACTGGTGATGGTCGGCTCCGACCACTTCCACCAGCTCTGGCTGGACAACATGCCGCAGTTCCTGGTCGGCAAGGCGCCCTGCTACGACGCCAACTGGTACAACGAGGAGCGCGAGTTCGGGCTGCCCCGGATGCTGCTCAAGGGCCAGGAGGACCTGTCCGGGCACATCCTGCGGGCCGGGCTCGACGCCGGGTTCGACCTCGCGTTCAGCAACGAGCTGCGCATCGACCACAGCATCACCTGCCCGATCATCACGCTGCGGCCCGAGGCCGACCTGCCGATCGTGCCGATCTACACGAACATCTTCGCGCCGCCGCTGCCGCAGCCGAAGCGCTTCGTCCAGCTCGGCCAGAGCATCCGCGAGATCGTCGAGTCGTGGCCGTCGCACCTGCGGGTGGCCGTCATCGGCACCGGTCACCTCTCACTGGAGCTGGGCGGTCCCCGGCAGTTCGGCCCGCACGGCCCGGACCCGGAGTTCGACCAGCGGGCCGTCGGGTGGATCGCCAACGGCGACCTGGACGAGTGCCTGCGCGAGGTCACCCTGGACAGCCTGCACTCACCGGGCAACGCCACCCACGGCTTCATGGACTTCATGCTCATGATGGGCGTGGCCGGTGCCGGCGTGAAGGCCGACTACGTCGACACCCTCGATCTGTTCCACACCATGGAGGCGTACTTCACCTGGTACCCGAACGGAGCGCCGACGGTATGAGCAAATACCTGCTGAACAAGTTCCTCTTCACTGTCGACCGGGACCCAGAGCTGGTCGAGCGCTACCGCAGCGAACCGCGCGAACTGGTCGCCTGGTGGGAGGCCGAGCGCGCCAACGCCGTGCTGAACTGCCACACCGGCGAGGCGAGCACCTGGCTGCGCTTCGACGACGTGGAGCGCGAGGCGTTGGCCACCCACGACCACGTGAAGCTCTTCGAGTTGGGCGCACACCCGTTCCTCACCCTGACCCTCTTCATCGCCCTCTTCGAGCGGGACAACACCGAGCCGCTGGAATACCAGAAGTCCTACGGAGCGCGGCTGGCCCACTTCTCGATGCCCTACCCGGACATCGCGACGTGATCCGCGCCGCCCTGCTCACCACCTGCGGCACCGCACCGACGATCGTCGAACGGCCGGCACCGGCGCCGGCCGACGGCGAGGTGGCGGTCACCGTCGAGGCGGTGCCGATCACCCCGCTGGACGTGCTCTGTGCCAGCGGCACCAGCTACTTCGGCCCGCCGAGCACCCCGTACGTGCCGGGCGTGCAGGGGGTCGGTCGGCTCGCCGACGGCACCGCGGTCTGGTTCGGCACGTCGGCCGGGATGCGTTCCGGTGTGGACGGCAGCATGGCGAGCACTGTCACGGTGCCGGCCGCCGACGTGGTGGCGCTGCCGGACGGCGTACCGCTGACCCTGCTCGCGGCCCTGGGCCTCTCCGCGGTCGCCGCCCACGCGGCGCTGACCGACGCCGGCGGCCTGGCTGCCGGCGAACAGGTCATCGTGCTCGGGACCGGGGGTGTGGTGGGCCAGGCCGCCGTCCAACTCGCGCTGCTCGGCGGCGCCCGCCGGGTCATCGCCGTGGCCCGCTCGGCAGCGGCACGGGCCCGAGCCCTGGAGTTCGGCGCCGCCGTCGCCCTTCCGCTGCTCCCCGACGACGATGTCACGTCGATGGCCGACCGGCTGCGCCACGCCGCGGACGGGCCGGTCGACCTCGTCCTCGACCCGGTCTTCGGTGTCCCGGCCGCGGCGGCGCTGCGGGTGCTGCGCCCCGGTGGACGACTGGTCAACCTGGGCAGCGCGGCCGGCGCGACCGCCCCCATCGAGTCCGCCGTGCTGCGCGGCGGGGCGCTGCGGATCATCGGTTACACGAACAACGGGTTGTCGACCGCCGCGCGGGCTGCCGCGCTGAGCGTGGTGGCCGGGCACGCGGCGACCGGCCGGCTCACCGTCGACCACGAGATCGTGCCCTTCGACGCCGTCGCGGACGCCTGGGCCCGGCAGGACGCCGGCACCACCGCCGGCCGGATCGTCCTCGCGTTCTGACCGGGCCGGGCCCCAGCCAGGGATCACGGAACCCTGGATAAACCGCACCTGGTTGGGGTTCCGGCACGGTGCGACGGTCGGTCCATGACACCTTCCACCTACACCGTCACCGGCCACTGGATCGGCGGCGAGACCGTCACCGGCTCCGCCGACACCCTTCCCGTCGTGAACCCGGCCACCGGCCAGGTCGTCGCCGAGACCCCGGCCGGCACCGCCGCCGACGTCGATCGCGCCGTCGCCGCCGCCCGCGCGGCCTTCCCGGCCTGGTCGGCGACCACCCCGCAGCACCGGGCGGACGTGCTGCGCCGCCTCGGCGCCGGCCTCGCCGCGCGCACGGAGGAGATCGCCCAGGCGATCACCGCCGAGATGGGATCGCCGATCGGCATGTCCCGGACCGCCCAGGTCGCCTTCCCGGCCGCGGTGGTCGAGTCCATCGCCGGCCTGGCCGACGACTTCGCCTGGACCGAGGAGATCGGCAACTCGCTGATCGTCCGCGAGTCGATCGGCGTGGTCGGCGCGATCACGCCGTGGAACTTCCCACTCCAGCAGATCGTCTCCAAGCTGGCACCGGCCCTGCTCGCCGGCAACACGATGGTCTTCAAGCCGTCCGAGAACGCCCCGCTGACCGCGCGCATCCTCGCCGAGACCGCCGCCGAGGCCGGCGTACCGGCGGGCGTCTTCAACGTCGTCTACGGCACCGGCGCGACCGTCGGCGAGGCGATCTCCGCCCACCCGGACATCGACATGATCTCGTTCACCGGCTCCACCCGCGCCGGGCAACGCATCGCCGCGGTGGCCGCCGCGTCCGTCAAGCGGGTCGCGCTGGAGCTGGGTGGCAAGGGAGCGAACATCATCCTGGACGACGCCGACCTGCCCACCGCGGTCGAGCGGGGCCTGATGATGGCGTTCAGCAACGGCGGTCAGGTCTGCGGCGCGTGGCCACGGATGCTGGTACCCGCCTCCCGCCAGGACGAGGCCGTGGCGTTGGCCGTCGCGGCCGCGAAGCAGTACACCGTCGGCGACCCGGCCGACGAGGCCACCCGGATCGGCCCGATGGCGTCCGAAACCCACCGGCAGAAGGTCGTCGGCTACGTCGAGCGGGGCATCGCCGACGGCGCCCGGCTGGTGTTCGGCGGTCCGCAGCGGCCCGAAGGGCTGCCCGTCGGGGCCTACGTCCAGCCGACGATCTTCGCCGATGTCGACCCGGCCTCCGCGATCGCTCAGGAGGAGATCTTCGGCCCGGTGCTGACGATCATCCCCTACGCCGACGAGGAGGAGGCCGTGGCCATCGCCAACGGCACGATGTACGGCCTGACCAGCGGTGTCTTCGGTGAGCCGGAGCACGCCCTTGCCGTCGCCCGACGGCTGCGCGTGGGCCAGGTCGATGTGAACGCCGGCCACTGGAACCCGCTCGCCCCGTTCGGCGGCTACAAGCACTCCGGCAACGGCCGCGAGTTCGGCCAGCTGGGCCTGGCGGAGTTCCTGGAAACCAAGTCCATCCAGCGCTAACCCCC
>NZ_QGSZ01000182.1 GCF_003857055.1 Micromonospora inaquosa
GTGGTGGGCTCAGGGTCGGGCGGGGGAGTGGTTGGCTCCGGATCAGGCGGTGGCTCGGTCGGCCTGGGCTCCTGGCTCCCGGTGGGGTCAGGTGCCGGCGGCTCGGTATCGGCATTGGACCGGTCCGGCTTCGGCCTGGCTGGGGCCACTGCGGAGGTGGTGCTGGCCGGGGTGGGCTCGGCCGAGGCAGGCGCAGCCAGTGCGACGCCTCCGGCGAGTAGTCCGGCCAGGACGAAAGCGAAGCGTTGAACGTCGCGGACCTGTTGGTGTCTCACAAAATGCTCCCCCGTTGATGGCGCCCGTGTGGAAGATGGGCGCGTTTGTTCGGCTGTGTTCTAGCCGATTCGGAACGCTAGCGGAGCGAGGCGGATCGAACTAGATCCTGTTGATGTAGCCGATCGCGTTTGCGACCCATTTTCGCAGCACAAGGCGGTGTTGTCGGAGCTGACGGCTACGTTGAGAATCGGCTAGGGGTGGCCGCATATGTGGACACGGCCCGCCATCGCGTGCTGAATTTGGCGTGCTTGGCATGGTCCCCGAAACGGGGGGAGGGGCCATCGTCAACCGCTCGCGCAACTGTGCGAACTGGCTATTCCTGCACCCCCCGGATAGGTGCGCTGCGCATTATGGATCTGCGTTGGAACTTAGCCCTCTCGCAAGCGACGAGCCGTCGCTCTCGACGACGCCAACTCCGCCGTCTTGCCGGAATCTGGCTGGCGACGATGACGATGCTCGCTCTTGGTGCCTGCGCCCAATCCGAGCCGACGCCGGCAACGACCTCCGTCCCCGGCAGCCCGTCCACCACCGCGGGTGCTGGCTTGTCGGCTTCTTTGGCGGCGGGTGGGGTGATCTACCGTCGAATCGATAAGGCCTGTGAGGTGCTGGACCCTGCGCCGCTGCGGGAAGTCTTCGGCGAGCCCGGTTACCAGCAGGACGAGGTACGGCAGGTTGGCACTACCGCCAACATGACGTGCGCAATGGCCCTTGGAAAGTCGCCCGGAGGGGCCGTGGTGACGCTGCTGGCTACGGTCGGCGGCCCGGCCTCGGGCCACATCATGTACGAGGGACTGCGCGGCGTCCAACAGGACAGCGGCCCGATGAGCGACATCGCTGGTCTGGGTGCTGGCGCCTACAGCTACACCGATGAGCTGACCGGCACACACGTCGTGGTCTACGACAACAACCTGTACCTGACCCTCGGCGCTGCCCCGCTGCGTCCCGGCGCCGCCATGCCAGGCGATCTGGTGGATCGCCTGACACGGGTCGCGAGTGCCGCCCTGTCCGGCCTACACGGCTGAGCTCCCGCGGCCCGAAGCGCCTCTGCGCGCTGCTCGTCGACCTGTTGCCGTTCACCCGATCACTGTTTCGGAGGACCGACTGTGGCCACGACACCTTTGCCGGCCGTGCTCCCCGGTACCGGGACGACCGACTACGCCCGCTACATGCGCACCGATGACCTGCTCGCCCTGCAACGCGGCCCTCGCGAGTGGGTGCACCCCGACGAGCTGCTGTTTCAGGTCGTGCATCAGAGCAGCGAGTTGCTGCTCAAGCTCACGCAGTCGCAGCTTGCCCGGTCCCTTGACCACCTGGCGGTGGATCAGCCCGGCGCGGCTGAACTCCTGCTGCGCCGCGCTGCGCTCGGCTTGCACCTGATCACCGAGCAGCTGCAGATGCTGCGGCACCTTCATCCCGCGCACTTCGCGGTGATCCGGAGCGCCCTGGGCACTGGTTCGGGGTTCGAGTCACCCGGATGGCGTCTGGTCCGGTCGGCGACGACGGAGTTGGACATCGCCTTTAGTCGCGTCCTGTCCTCCCGGGGGCTCACGCCGCTCGACCTGTATCAGGGTCAGCCGTCGGATCCGCTGTACCGGGTGGCGGAAGCGCTGGTGGAGTTGGACGAGCGGATTGCGCTGTGGCGCACCGAGCACTACAGCGTCGCCACGCGGATCATCGGTCACGGCGTTCTCGGTACGAGAGACACGCCCGTCGATAGCCTGATGCGGCTGATCTCCCACCGCCGGTTCCCCACGTTGTGGGAGGCGCGTTCGGATCTGACCGAGGCCAGCCCTCGGGGCCGCGCCAGCAGGCAGGTGGGCCAATGATCGCCCTCCCTGCCAACCCGCTCGTCGAGTTGCGGCAGCGTTTCCCGACGTTAGCGCACAGCGTGCATCTAGCTGCGTGCAGCGTCGCACCGCCTAGCACGGCCATGGATCAATCCCTGAACCAGATGCGCGACGACCTCGGCCGGCCCGGGTTCTGGACCGTATGCGAGGAGCAGCTGTGGCAGGCCCGGCGGGGCTTCGCCACACTGATCGGCGCCGACATCGATCAGGTCGCCGTCGTACCCAACGCCAGCATCGCCGCGTATCAAGCCAGCGCGGGAATGCGATGGCGCCGACGCCGGGCACTGGTCACGACCACCGCAGAGTACCCGGGCGTCGCGCACGTGTGGCTCGCCCAGCAGGCCCGCGGGGCGAAGGTCCGCTGGTGCGGTAGCCCCACCGGCCAAGCCGCCACGAGCGACTACCTCGCGTCCATCACGGCCCGAACGGCACTGGTGTCGGTGCCCGCCGTGACCTACCGCGACGCGACCCGCCTCGACGTGACACGCATCGCCGCGGCGGCGCACACCGTCGGCGCCAAGCTGTTCGTCGACGCCTACCAGGCCGCCGGCAACACACCGATAGACGTCAACGAGATGGGCTGCGACTACCTCGTCGCCGGTACGGGCAAATACTTGCTCGGCCTGCCCGGCCTGGCCCTCATGTACGTTCGCGACCCCTCGGGGCCCGCCCCAACACTGACCGGCAGATTCGGCCGAATCGCACCGGAGGCGTTCGATCCGCTGACGTTGGACTTCCCGCCGCACGCGCGGCGCTACGAGACGGGCACACCCTCGGCCGCCGCGACCTACGCCGCCGTCGCCGGTCTCGACATGATCAACCGACTTGACCTCGTCGCGGTCCGCCAGCACACCCAACGTCTGATCGCTGTTGCTGCTGTCCGCCTGGCCGGGCAGGGAGAGACGGTTCGCCTAGCCAGCACGGCGGATGAGCAGGGCGCTCACCTGGCCCTCGTGGAGCCGCACGCCGAGGCGATGACGGCGTGGTTGGCGCACCGCGGCATCACCGTCGCGCCTCGCGCTGGTGTCGTTCGCCTGGCTATGCACGCCTACACCACCCTCGACGACATCGATGCGCTCTGCGCGGCAATCGAGTCCTACCGAACAAGGTCCCGCAGTCGGCAGCGGACCGGAGCATCACGATGAGCCGGCCTGAGCCGCTGCGCCTGTGGCTAGGACAACGGCGACCAACCACCGCACGCTTCCCCTTCACGACCGTGGTTAATGCCTACCAATACCACGGCAAAACCTTCGTGCCCGAAGAGTGGAGTCGGCTGCTCACTGCCGCCCGCGAGCGGCTCCCCGAGGTCCGCGGCGCGCGCCGCCCGCAACTGTCCGCGTTCCTGAACACCGCGCTCGACAAGGTCGACCGCCGCTACGACTACCGAACGTACCTGGCTCTGAACCTGCTGCCGATCATCGGCGCCGACGAACCGCCGGCGGACGAGCTGCGGTTGCTGACCCGCCGCGATCGGCTGCACGTCCACCTCCTGACCGACTTGATGGCCTTCGAGCTCCAAGCCGTCAGCGGCGCCCCGGTGCCGCTGCCGCAACTGCGCCCCGGAGCGCCGCTGGTGGCCAAGCGCCTGCGCCACGCACTGCGCGCAGCGATGCCCGCCCTGCGGCGGCTGCGACTGACCGACGCGGTAGACAGCGGCGAGCACACCACCATCGCGCGGCAGATGATCGTGGCCGTCGACCGGGACCTCAGCACCAACGAACGGTGGTCGATACAAGTCAGCATGATGCCGGTCTGGATCATCCATGACGAGTGGATGTTCATCCGGGTCCTGCAAGCCTTCGAGGCATCCTTCGCACTCCTCGCGGCGGACCTGCGGGCCGCCATCGCGAACGTTCAGGACGGCCGCATACAACAGGCCGCGACCCGCCTCTCCGCTGCGGCGGCTTTGCTGCGGGAGAGCGCCCCACTGTGGTCGCTGATGGCGACCCTGCAACCCGAGGCGTTCCACCGGTTCCGGCGCTACACCGAAGGCGCGAGCGCCATCCAATCGCGCTCGTACAAGATGCTGGAGTCTCTGTGCCGCCTTCCCGATCCTGAGCGTCTCAATTCGCCCGCCTACGTGTCGGTGCCCGAGGTGCGATCCGAACTCGACGGCGGCCACCTGAGCCTCGACGACGCCCTCGACGCCCTCAGAAGAAGCGGCGGGTATGCGGCGGAGTCACCGGTGATGGCTGCCGCCATGCGCAACTTCGCCGCCGCCCTACGCCAGTGGCGCCAGACGCACTACCGCCTCGCCGTCCGGATGCTCGGCCCGGGCCAACCCGGCACCGGCTACACGCAGGGCACCTCCTACCTGGCTGGCACCCGCCATGAACCCGTGTTCCGGCACTGCCCTCGGCGCGACGGCGACACCTCCGCCGGAGCCGACACATGAACACCACGACGAACCCGGTCGCATCACCGCAGAGTGATGTGCTCACTGAGGCGTACGAATTCCTACGCCTGCGGCACCACGAGACCGGGCAGCCCGGACTCACCCGCCGGTGGCGCGACGTCCGCGCCGAGATCACCGCGACCGGCACCTGGCGACAAACCACCAACGAACTGACCTACGGCGCCCGAGTGGCATGGCGCAATTCCGCCCGCTGCATCGGCCGGCTGCGCTGGCAGAGCCTGCAAGTTCACGACTGCCGCCACGCCAACGATGCCAACGCCGTGCGCGGCGCCCTGACCACGCACCTACACCGAGCGACCAATGGTGGACGTGTCCGGTCCGTCATGACCGTCCTCCCGCCCGTACCGCAAGAAGGCACCGCGCCGGTCCGGATCATCAACCCGCAGCTCGTCCAGTACGCCGCTTGGCCTAACAATGGAACGGTCCTCGGCGACCCCGCGAACCTCAACCTCACGCGACTGGCGACCACCCTGGGCTGGGCCGGTCCGCCCGAGCGCGGCCCGTTCGACATCCTGCCCTGGATCATCGCCACCGACGACGGCCGGCTGCATGCGCTGCCCGTCGACCAGGCCGCGATCCGCGAGGTCCCGATCCACCACCCGCAGCACCGATGGATCGGTGAACTCGGGCTGAGATGGCCGGCAGTGCCCGTCATCAGCCATATGCTGCTCTCCATCGGCGGCGTGCAGTACCCCGCCCCGTTCTCCGGCGTCTTCATGGCCAGCGAGATCGCAGCCCGCAACCTCGCCGATGCCGATCGATACCACCAGCTCCCCGCCGTCATCAACGGCCTGCAGCTCGCCGACGACGACCGGCTACGACAAGACAAAGCGCTGCTCGTGCTCCAGGAAGCAGTCCTCTACAGCTATGACCGCGCCGGCGTCACCATCACCGACCATCACCGCGAGAGCGAGCACTTCGCCCGGTTCGTGCGCCGCGAAGAGGCCGCCGGACGCGCCGTCGTCGGCGATTGGACCTGGCTTAACAGCTACCCAATGACCCCACAGGATCCGAGCTGGGGGCGCTACTACAGCACCTCGACCCTCCGACCAGCGCTTCATCCGGATCCCGCCGCATCCGCGTTCCCTGCCGCGGCCGGCTCCCTATGCCCCCACTCGGGTTCGACAGCGACCGCCGCCGATCCCGACCACCAGCGCGCCGCTCCCTCCACGGCCGCTGTCGTCTATCCGCTTACTGCCCAGGAGGAGCAATGACAGCAGTAATCCAGCCGAGGTCCGACAACGACCGCCGGCCCACACGCAACAAGATCCGGCGTGGCATTGCCGCAGCGGTCGGCCTGATCGCCATGGCAGCCACGCTCACGGTGCCGGCGGCGCCCGCGCAAGCGGCGAGCGGATGCCGCAGCGCGCCGTACAGCGCCAGGTTCGGCCTGTCCGATCCCTTCAAGGCGTTCGACGGCGTGGAAGTCGCATCGGCCCCGTACGGAGGCACGTACCGCACCACCACGCAGTGTCGCGACATTCAGGTGAAAAACACTGGCAATGGACGCTCCGACGGCGCTCCGTTCTACGCGTGCGTTGTCTTCTCAGGCCGAGCAACGTGCGCGAACGGTTGGACCTACGTGGGTCCAGGGCAGTGGAAGAACTTGGCGACCAACGTCAAGGACGGAACTCGCTTCAACGTCTGGATCTCGGTCAACCTCGGCACGTACTACGGCGCGCAGGCGGTCGGTGACTGGTGATCGATCCAACTGTCGTCCTGAACGGGCAGCAACGAGCCCGATCGGTCGGCGACGAGCGGGCAGTCCCGGGGCGATCGCCCCGGGCTGCCTGCCCGGCAGCCGGCGACGCACTAGGCACACCTGGGCACCTCCAAGGGAAGATTGCCGTGGTGACCGGCGCCAACGCGGGACTTGGTTTTCAGACCGCCCGGCAGCTCGTGGCGATGGGCGCGACGGTGGTCCTGGCCTGCCGACATCCAGGCCGCATGCGCCAAGCCGCAGACGCTATCCGCAACGAACTACCGGGAGCTGTCATCGGCGAGGTCGCACTAGACCTCGGAAGCCTACGATCAGTCAGGAGCGCGGCCGGGCAGATCGCCGACACCCATCCACGACTAGACATACTCGTCAACAACGCGGCAGTGATGGGCGTCCCCCAATGGGCCACGCTGGATGGATTCGAAACCCACTTCGGCGTTAACTACCTGGGCCACTTCGCCTTCACTGGACTGCTGCTGGACAAGCTGCTCACCGCGCCAGCAGCACGGATCGTCAGCGTCAGCAGCATCGCTCACCACGCGGCGCGACTCGACCCGCTAGATTGGCCCAACCCAACTCGATACAAGCCGTACCGTGCCTATGCCGCGAGCAAGCTGGCGAACCTCATCTATGCGTGCGAACTTCATCGGCGTCTAGCAAGCGCTGGTTCTGCTGCGCTCAGCATCGCTTGTCACCCCGGCTGGTCGGCAACCCAACTGCTCCACAAAGCGTCTAGGCTGTCGGAACATCGCCTCGATCTGACGGCATGGCTACGACTGCTCGGGGCAATCGTGGCGCAGCCGCCGGAGGACGGGGCACGCCCAATCCTGCACGCCGCGAGCGGTGACGTGCAGTCCGGTGCCTATGTGGGTCCGACGCGCATGTGTCATACACGCGGTCCAGCCGGCCTTGACCAGTCCAGCGCCGACTCCCGTAATGCCATCGCAGCGCAGCTGTTGTGGGACCTGTCGGCGGAATTAACGGGCGTCAGCTACGCCGCCCTCGCCACCGACGGAGCGCCGGTCGTTCAGATCGCCGGGCCTGAGACGTTGGCACCAGCGTGCGGCTCCAACCTTAGGCAGACCGCAGTCCAAGATCGTGCGACACCGTCGAAAAGTGCCACATTCACAATCCGTCCGGCCAGTGAAGCAGACCTCCACGCAGTGGGGCAGCTGCACCAGGCATGTTCGGCGCGAAGCCGACAGCGTCGCTACCTGGGCGGAGCTACTCCGTCCGTCGGCAGACTACGCCACCTGCTGGAACCTGCCCGCGGGCTAACCCTGCTGGCTACGTCCGAGCCCGTCAATGGCGCAGAGCAAGCAGTGGCGATGGCGAACCTGATCGCTGAAGGCGACGAGGCTGAGGTCGCCCTACTCGTTCGCGACGACTGGCAGCGACGCGGTCTCGGGTCGGAGCTGCTGCGCCGCCTAATCCAGCATGCCAGCGGACTAGGGTGCAAGGCGCTCGTATTCCACATCCAAGCAGATAACACTCGAATGCTACGGATTATCGCTCGACTTGGGATGGATTCGACAGCCGAGCGAGACGGTTCACTGATTACGGTGACCCTATTGCTAAATGCCTAGTTCGGGTCACGGGGCTAGGTACTCCCATTCTTACGAAGGGAGGCGGCGGGTGGACCTAGCCGCAATGGCAATGACTCAATCACGCGCGTTCCGGTTAGGAGCCTGGACTGGAGCCAGCGGTACCGAGATGCCTCGAATTCCGACGCCAAGCTGCGGTCTTTATCGGGGGCGGGAGGGCGCAGCGGAAATGTTCCTAGGGCAAATCCTGTCCTAGGATGCCCTAGTGCCTGTGACGGACGCTCCGTCGAAAAAAACGCTCCAGCCTGGCGTTCGCGGTAGGTAATCGGCCACCCCTGTTCGTACCTGTTGTATGGGTTAAGCCGTGACTTCTATCATCGAAATTCGGCCAGTCTGCGCCTTCGGCGCAATTAGGTTCGACGGGGGCGACGTTATGGATCGTGAAGCACTTGACCTAGGAGCAACGGAGGTAGCTGCCCGGGACGAGCCATGGAACGACGAGAGGGTGCGGAGTTTAGGCATGGTCACCGATGCAGTCACGGCTGGTGCCATTCTAGGCGTTGGGCGTACCAAATCCTATGAGCTGGCGCGGCTGGGAGAATTCCCGGTTCCGGTCCTGAAGGTGGGGCGGCGGTACATCGTTCCTGTTCCTTCGCTCCTGGCCATCCTTACGGCTAACGACTCTCCATAGGCGGATAAGCGGCATCCTGGGCAATCCGTACACATCATGGATCTCACACGCCTGTTGCGGACTTCTGCTCCTCGCCGGCCGGCACCGAGGCTATGTGCCGCAGTGCCAACGGCGAGACCAGTTGAGCCGACCTGCCGCACCGATTGCTGACGGCTCTGCCGGACGCCCTCGACCAGTCGACGAGCTGACCGACGTGCCGCAGGGGGTGCGTGTATCTCTCCGAGGCGAAGGGGAGCGTACGGCGACACCGTCTTGCCTGTCTCCCCGGCGCCGCCGCCGGTAGGCGACACGGGGAGGAGGGGACGGTGACCTGCGACCGTGCCGGCTCCAGCGGCCCGGAAGGCGACCTCGCCGGCCACACGAGTTTGTCCCTCGGGCACCCGCCCAGCATCCGTTGCCACACAGCCTGTGGATAACGAGCCGGGGCCTGTGGATAACTCGCTGATCATGTCGCCTTGTGCTACGGATGCTGCTCGGTTCGCCGGCCGGCCAGTCCTGCGCAGTGCACCACCGCCCAGCAGCTCACACTCGAAGTCCACCAGCTGCGCGAGGCGCTCGAACACGCCCGCAACGTCACCCGCCTGCCGCGCCCATAACGCTGACCGAAACCCCACAGGCGTCGCCAGCAGAGAACTGCCGATGGTGCGCAGCGCATTGCCGCTCAGTCACCCCGTAGACCGTGATGGCAACGGCGATGGATGAGCCGACGCACACATCTGCCGACGAGAGCGCAAGTGATCTTGGCAGGAAAATGCGGTGCCGCGTCTCGGGTCCGTCGTCGTAGTGTTCCCAGTGTGACCGATGTGTTTGATCGCGTGAATGCCGTGTCAGCCACGGCAAGCCTTTGGCCCGACGAGCCCCTTGCTGGAAGTGGCTTCTCTGGCGACCTTGGGCTGTCCCCGCAGATGCCTTCATACACTGTGGCTCGAACTCAGCTCCTGACGTCTATAAGACGTTTAAGAAACGCAGCTCAGCTCGTGAAAGTAGATGATGGCTGGGGCACCCACCTTCTGATGTTGCGTCCGGCTCTCGTGCTGGCCGCCAAGGCGGCATGGATTGTTCGTCCGGATCGTTCCGACGAGCGGGTGAGCAGGTCACTTGGCGTGCTTCTGAATGATCAGCGAAGAGGCGCTAAGGCAATGCGAGACGCCGTTTCGCAGGGGGCGATGCCTGAGTTCGGGGAGGTGGCAAGCAAATTCGATCGGAGTTATAACTCTCTTGCTGACCTTGTCTCGGTAACGCCGGAGAAACAGCCAGGTGACGAAAAATTGATCCGTGCGCTTGGTGGCGACGTGAATTCCTACTACGGAATCGATGATGCATCGTCCGACATGCAGCTCTTGTGGAACGCGTCGAGCAGTCTCGCTCATGGTGAGACATGGTTCTCGCTTCTCTCTGGTGGGCTTCAGCGAAAGCCGCTCGCCGAGATCTTCACGGCGCGAAGCTTTGACACCGTCTGCAGTGGGATCAACACGACGTCACTGCGCATCCTCCAACTTGCAACGTTTCCACCCGCCGGGGCGCAGCCGCCGGCCGCCACTTAACCAGCGGCCCATTTGGCGACCACTTCTTCATGATCACTCCTCGCCACGTTCGACTTACAGGAGTGCGCCTATTTGGTATGGAATTTCGATCTGAGGCTCGTGCCGAGAGGTCAACCGCTCCATGATCCGATGCGCGCACATGACGCGATCCGGGCGCCGACCTGACTCGGCCGGGTAACCCAGCATAAGCAGAGGGAGTGGCGGCCACTGGGTTGGCTGCCCTCGCCGACCGAAGCGCGCGGTGACGGCGCTCGGGAAGTCGATGGAGCGCTCCTGCTCGTCGTAACAGTCGGCACGGAGTTGGTCACCCGGTTTGAAGCCTTCGAGGGTGCCAGTCGCCAGGCTCACCAAGACCAAGCCCGTAGGCCAGCATGGAACGGAGCATATCTTGAATCTCCCGTAGATTCGGCTCTCTCGTCAATCGACACAACTGACCGTGCACGGTCCCCTGTGGGGTTCCGATTCCTCAAAGCTCCCGTGTCAGGCACCAGTGAAGTCGACGATTGCGAGGTGTGGGAGAGGGTCGAGGTGCCGTGCGTCGGTGGTCCGGTGGACGGCCGGTCTCTTCATGTACCGCTTGACGACGATGGCCTTCCCCCTCCCCAGATAGACCAGAGTTGGCTGTGGGTGGAGTACGGAAGCGAGCTGTTCGACCTCGACACGAATGGGAAATACGAGCTGGAGCCTATCGCCGGGAATGGTCCGCCGTGGGTCTATACCTGGGTCAGCGAGCCGCCTGGACGAGCGCCTACGGCTTCGTCGTGAGCAATGCCGGGACCGCGCTCGCACCGAGTCACCCGAGGATGATCTCGTGGCGGTACGCCCGCACTCGCGCGCCGTCGGCCAGCACGACCTCGACCCGCCCAACGTTGTCGGGCTCCCTGCCCACGGCGTGGACCGGCTTACCGGCATGCTGTTCCGCCCGATCATGGTCAGTCTCAACGTGGTCGGGCCGGAAGACCCAGGCCAGGCTCACAGGATGACTGGACACCAACACCCCCAGGGATAGCACACCTGTTCGAGCATCGAGTCTAGTCACTTCGGATCCGACTGAAGCTTGCGACACGTCGAGGATTCGGATCGTGCGGTGGCGCGGCGCGCCGGCTCGGCGGAGTGGCGGTCGGGACCAGACGGTGTCGTCCTGCCCACCGGCCGAGCGAACGACGTGAGATCAAGCTGTGTGGCGCGGTAGGTTCTGGTCCGCGAGCAGGGATCCGTCCTTGCTCTCGGACCTTGTCGTGGCTCGCCCGCTTCCGCCGCTCTGATGGTCGCCCGCCTGCGTGAGGCTACGTTCGGCTGCCTCGATCGGATCGGGCGGCGGAGCCCGCCGACGTTCGACCGCCCACGGCGCATCGGACACTGGTCGCGTTCCTCTAAGCAGGCAGTCATGGCGCAGGCGTTCATTGCTCGCCGAAGTAGCCCTCTTCTTCGCCGAGTAGCAGCGGGACGTCGTACACCGACACTTCGGGCAGTGCCCGTACGTAGCGGACGCGGTGGCGCCACCGCTGGTGCTCGAACGCCACGTCAGCTTCGATCTCCACGACCACGTTCGGCTCCACCTGCACGTACCGCAGCGGCTCTGCCCGCTCCAGCTGTCCGGACCAGAATGCGGGCAGCGGTTCCGGCCAGGGGTGCAGCACTGGGGCACCGCGGCGTTGCGCCGCCCGCAGGGGCGACAGCATCCCGCCGAGCTCCTCGCGCTGCGCGGCGCTGAGCGGGTGGGTGCGGCCGGTGTACCGAAGCCGCCCTCGCCGGTCGCGCCGGCCGAGCAGCACGGTGGCTGGGTCGCGAAGGCTGCCCGTCACCCCGCCGGCGACCACCTCGGTGGTGATCCGGGTGCGGTATTTCCACCAGCCCCTTCTGCCGGGTTCGTAGCGGCCGGTCAACCGTTTGGACACCACCCCCTCGATGCCGGCCGCGACTGTCCAGTTCACCAGCCACTCCGAGACCTGCTGCGTGTCGGTTGTCTGTGGGGTCAGAGTGAGCTGCGTTGGCGCGTCGACCAGCAGTCGCTCCAGCCGGGCCCGCCGCTCCGACAGCGGCAGACCCAGGGCTACCTCGCCTCCGGTGTCGGCCAACAGGTCGAACAGCACGTAGTGGGCGGGGTAGTCGTGGGCCAAGCGCAGCAGTGTGCGGCCGGCGGTGAGCCGCCGCTGCAGCAGCGCGAAGTTCGTCCGACCGCGCTCCCACACGATCAGCTCACCGTCCAGCACCACCCCGGGCGGGAGCCGGCGGACGGCTCGGTGATGTCTGCTGGCGACATCGGATATCAGAACTGTCGGAATGCATCGACTGGGCGGGCGGCCCGGTTCCGCGCTGGGCGGTTCGGCGGAGTTGTTCGTAGCGTTCGCGGGGTTCGGCGATGATCGGGTTGATGCCGTGGCGACGACACCAGGTCACGTCGAACAAGGCCCCGACGCTGCGCAGTGCGAGGATCCGGATAAAGGTCCATGGCCGGCCGACGAACTGCTTGCCGAATTCACTGCCGCGCGGCACTGCGCGTAGGACAGGCCCGGCATGATCGCGAGGGAGACAGCGGCCAGGGCGCGGCTTCTCGTAGCGGTGCCCATGACGGGATGGCGCCGGCGTTTGCGGACGAGGTGAGCATCAGATCGGCGAGATCACCGAGACATGCGAATATCCGACACGATGCCGGAGGTGAGCCGCCTGAATCATTGGCCAGCGTCCGGAGCGAGCGCCAGCGGTTGGCCGTGAGCCGTAGGGCGTGTCGCCGTAGGCTCTCTGATCATGGTCGTTCGTCGCTCGCGTAATCTGCACGCCGCGCTGGCTGTGCCGGCGTTCCGGCGGTTGCTGGCGGTGCGCCTGTCCGGCCAGTTCACCGACGGCGTGTTCCAGGCCGCGCTGGCCGGCAGCGTGCTGTTCAACCCCGACCGGCAGGCCACCCCGACGGCCATCGCGCTCGCCGCTGCGGTGTTGGTCCTGCCGTACTCGCTGGTGGGTCCGTTCGCCGGGGTGTTGTTGGACCGGTGGAGCCGCCGGTCGGTCACCGTTTGGACGAATACGCTGCGGGCTGCTTTGGCGCTGCCGATCGCCGCGATGGTCTTCCTGGGCTCCGAGGGTGGCCTGTTCTTCGCCACGACCTTGGTGGTGATCGGGTTGGGTCGGCTGTTGTTGTCGGGGTTGTCGGCGGCGACGCCCCACGTGGTGTCCGATGAGCGCCTGGTCACGGCCAACGCGGTCGCCGGAACCACCGGGTCGACTGCCTACTCGCTCGGGCTGGGCGTCGCCCTGCTGCTGCTGGGCAGCGTCTTCCCCGCCGGGGACACCGGCTACGCGGGGATCGCGCTGCTCGCCCCGGTGGGCTACCTGGCCAGCGCCGCCCTGGCCCGATTCTCGTTCACCCGGGCACAACTGGGCCCTGATCAAGTGGCCCCACACCGGGCAGGTGTGGTGGGCGAGGCTGTCGCCGTGGTACGCGACATGGCCGATGGGTTGCGTCACTTACGGCGGGCGCGGGGGGCGGCGTACGCGATGGCGGCGCAGGCCGGGTTCCGGGTGCTGTTCGGGGTGCTCGCCCTGGCAATGCTGCTGCTCTACCGCAACGACTTCGCCGGCGACGACCTCGACGGGGTGCCCACGCAGCTGGGGTTGGTCTTCGCCGCCGGCGCGCTCGGGGTCCTGGCCGCGGCCGCGCTGACCCCGCCGGTCACGCGACGCATCGGTGGATGGCGGTGGGTAACCGGGCTGCTGGCCGCGGTGGCGGTGACGCTGCCAGTGTTCGGGCTGCCGTTTCACCCACTGCTGCTGGTGGTGCTCGTGTGGGTGGTCAACGTCGCCGGTCACGGCATCAAGATCGTGGTGGACACGACGGTGCAGCGCGAGTGCGCCGACGCCGTGCGGGGGCGGGTGTTCGCCGTCAACGACACGACGTTCAACCTCGCCTACGTGCTCGGCATGGTGCTCGCGTCCCGGTTCATCCCCGACGACGGGCGCTCGCCGACGCTGCTCGGTGTTGCCGCGGTCGGCTACGGGTGCCTCGCGGTCGGCTACGCGGTCGCCGGCGGACGGTGGGCCCGCGAGACCGGGAACGGTGGCGCACACCTGGCGGCTGCGATGACGTCCGTCGAGCGGTAAGCACCAGTTGCGCCCCGTCGGGCACAGGCGACGGCCACGACGGGGGTGCCGTCGTGGCCGTCTAGTGCCTCGTCATGCAGCCTTGAACGGGTAATCCGGGTGGCGGATCTTTGAGTTGATCGCGAATCCGGTCTTGGGTCGGGCTCGCTGGTTGCGCCACCGGATGTAGTTGCCGATCGCGGTGTCTTGCTCGGCGTGGCTGCGGTGGTCGGTGCCGTTGAGGGCGAAGTAGCGCACGGCGGCGAACTCTGCTTCGATCCAGTTCAGCCAGGAGGCGTAGGTGGGTAGGAAGACCAGGTCGACGTGGTTGGTGGCGCACCAGGCGCGAACCTCGGGGTGTTTGTGCGGAGAGAAGTTGTCGCAGATCAGGTAGAGGTGCTCGCCGGGCCAGCGGGCGCGCAGGGTCTTGAGGAAGCTGAGGAACTCGCGCCAGCGTTTGCGGTCGCGGATGCGGTGGTGCAGCTTGCCGGTGCTCAGGTCGAGGCCGGCGATCATGTGTCGCACACCCTGGTCGCGGGTGTAGGTGGCGCGTAGTCGCACAGGTTGTCCGACCGGGCGCCATGCCCGTCCCGGGCGGGGTTGCAGGTTCAGTGGGCCGAACTCGTCCACGCAAAGGACCCGGCCACCCGGCGGCGGGTGGTCGTAGAGGTCCAGGATCCGGCGCATCTTCGTCGTGAAGTCGGGGTCGGTGCTGGCCTTCCACGTCTTGGTGGCCTGCCAGGACACCCCACGCTCGTGCAGGGCCCGCCGGATCGTCTCGACGCTGATCGTGGTGACGTAGCCGGCGGCGATGAGGTACTCGCGCAGCTTCGCAAGCGACCAGCAGGAGAACGGTCGGCCGAGGAAGCGGGGGTCGCACCGGGCGATGACGCAGATCCAGTCACGAGTCTGCTCATCGATCCGTCTCGGTGCGCCCCCGCTCCATTTTGGGTCCAGCGCGTCGAACCCCCGATCGTTGAACGCGTGGATCACGTCGCGGACGTAGTCCTCGGTCACCTTCAGCAGGTGAGCGATGTCCGGCGCAGGTTGACCCTGGGCTGACATCAACACCACGATCGCCCGCCGCAGCTTCACCGGGTCCTTCGCCGTGCGGGTGACCTTCTGCAACCGCTGACCCTCGACCATCGACACCTGCCGGACGAACACCTCCGGGCGTCTGCCCACGACCATCACCTCCCACAGCCAACCGATGGGAGACAGCCTGCCCGAAACGCCCTCAGAACCGGCGGATTACACGATCAACGTTCAAAGACGAGGCACTAGTCACTTCACCGTGTCGCGCCTTGCGCGAGCCTGGGTCAGCTCTTGAAGGCGTCCTTGATCTTCTCGCCGGCCTGCTTCAGCTTGGAGCTGGCCTGGTCACCGCGACCCTCAGCTTCGAGCTGCTCGTTGTCGGTGGCCTTACCGGCGCCTTCCTTGAGCTTGCCGGCGGCCTCTTCGGAGGCGTTGCCGATCTTGTCGTCGATGCCCATGGGAGCCTCCTACAGTCAGTGGTGGCGCTACACGAATGTCAGTACCCCCGCCGGCCAGTCCCAACCGTCGGGCCCCGGCAGCGGTCAAGCGGGCAGGCCCGGGGCCGGGTGCCGGTCGATGTCGGGTTCGAGGTAGACGACCTTGGCGGTCGGCAACGCCTGCCGTAGGCGCGCCTCGGCGTCGTCGATGGTCGCGGCGATGCTGGCGCCGTTGTCGCTCGCGGACACGGCGATCTTCGCGGCGACCAGGAGTTCCTCGGGGCCGAGGTGCATGGTGCGCAGGTGGATGATCCGGTCCACGCCGGGGGTGGACAGCAGCGCGGTGTGCACGGCGCTGACCTCCTCGGGCAACGCGGATTCACCGATGAGCAGGCTCTTGATCTCGGTGGCCAGGGTGATCGCGATGCTGACCAGCAGGACGCCGATGCATCCGGTGGCGATGCCGTCGAAGACGCCGTTGCCGGTGAGCACGGTCAGGCCGACACCGAGCAGCGCGAAGACGAGGCCGAGTAGCGCGCCGGCGTCCTCCAGGAGGATCACCGGCAGCTCCGGGGAGCGTGAGCGGCGCACGAACGCGACCCAGCTACGGCCACCGCGGACCTTGTTGGCCTCCCCCACCGCGGTGCGCAGTGCGTAGCCCTCCAGGGCCATGGCGATCACCAGGACGCCGACCGCGATCAGCGGTGAGGTCAGCTCGTGCGGGTGGGTGATTTTCTGGTAGCTCTCGTAGAGGGCGTAGAGCCCGCCGAGGGTGAACAGGATGATCGCCACGAGGAACGCGTAGATGTAGCGCTCACGGGCGTACCCGAAGGGGTGCAGGGGCGACGGGGCGCGGCGGGCGCGTTTGGCGCCGACCAGCAGCAGCGCCTGGTTGGTCGAGTCGGCCACCGAGTGCACGCCCTCGGCCAGCATCGACGCCGAGCCGGTGATCGCGGCGGCGACGAACTTACTCACCGCGATACCCAGGTTCGCGATCAACGCCGTCACCACGGCCTTGGTACTGCCTTCAGCCGCCATCGGCCCGTTCTCCCTCGTCAAAGCTGTCTTGCGAAGCGATCAGTGTGCCAGCGACGTCAGATCCGCCCATCAGGGGAGGTGCCCCTGGCCTGCCCTTGACCAGCAGCGGGCCCACCCCCGGAAGGGGCGGGCCCGCACGCGAGAGTCAGGGTCAGCCCACGCGACGGCGGCCCCAGACGCCGGCGACGACCGCGACACCGATCGCGGCGAAGACAACCTGGATGAGCAGCTCGATCCAGTCCGGGCCGCTGGTGTCGTCCACGCCGAGGGCGCCGGCGACGAGCGTGCCGAGGATCGCGGCGAGCACACCGATCGCGAGGGTGAGCCAGATCGAGATGTTCTGCTTGCCCGGTACGACCAGCCGGCCCAACGCGCCGATGACCAGACCGATGAGAATGGCGGTGAAGAAGCCGGAGATTTCCATGAGGGCCGTCCCTCCAGAGGGGTTGTCGTCGACCCGATCATTGCCCCACGCCGCAAGTGGCAAAACCACCCGCCACTGACCAGCGGTGGCCCGCGTTCTGACAAGGTAGATGCCCGACGGCCCAGGAGTTCTCGTGGCCGTCGGGCATCCGGTGTGACGGGTGTTACTTCGCGCCGCCGGTCAGCGCGACCAGCGCGCTGGCGGTGCGGAAGTACGGGTTGCGGCCGAGGTCACCGACGGTGGTGATGTTGAAGGCGTCCTTGAGCAGCTTGGCGTCGCCGTCGCTGACCCCGGCGAGGGCCGCCACCGGGGCGTCGACCAGCTCGGTGAGGGACTTGTCCTGGTATGCCTTGTCGACCAGTTTGGTGAAGTCGGCGGTGACGGGCATGCACACTCCTTCTCGATCCCGGTCGGACAATCCGACCGGAGATGGACGATCCTCGCGAATTAGATCATCGCCGAGACGACTGCGTCCACTGTGGAGGCTTAGCCTTCGTCGTCGCCACCCTCATCCTCGTCACCGCCGAAGGAGTCGAAGACCTCTTCAGCGACCATCCCTCCGGCGAAGCCGAGAGCGGCGCCGCCGACCACACCAGCGGCCATGGCGCCCATCCCGGGCCCGCGGCGTTCGTGGTGATCCTCGTAGTGCCCGCCGCCGTGCTGACCGTAGGCGGCGTGCCCGTACCCGGACTGCTGGGGCGGCGGGTAGCCGCCGGGCGCGCCGTAGCCGTGGGCGGGCTGCCCATAGGCGGGCTGGCCGTAGCCGTGGTTGGCGCGCAGACCCTGGTACTGGTCGAGGGCTTGGCGGACCCAGGTGTCCACCTGCGCGGCCCAGTCGACACTGTCCGCATCGGCGTGGGCGGCGTGGTAGCGGCCGTACGAGTCATGCCCGCCGGTGAACAGACCGCCGCGCTTGTCGAACTCCAGCACGATGTCGACCCCGCGTTCGGCCGCGACGAAGGTCAACTCGACCTCGTTGATGCCGTGGGCGTACTGGGGCGCGGCGTAGTACTCGACCTCCTGGTAGAAGGGCAGGCTCTGGTGCACGCCGGAGATGTGCCCGCGCTCCAGGTCGGCGCCCTTGAACTGGAAGCCGAGCCGACCGAACGCCTCCAGGATGCGCTCCTGCACCGGCAGCGGATGCACATACACCGGGTCGAGGTCACCCTTGTCGACCGCGCCGCGCACGGCTACCTCGGTACGCAACCCCATCGTCATGCCGTGCAGGGGTTGCCCGTACAGGCTCGTCACCGGGGTCTCCCACGGCATCGGCACCTGCAACGGCAGCGACAGGTGCTGCCCCGCGCGCAGGTGCAGGCTGCCGGACACGTGAACGCGGTGGAACTCGACCAACGCGTCGTACTCCTCACCGGCGCCGTCCATCTCCACCCGGGTGACCAACCCGACGGTGATGTGGTCGATCTCCACATCGTGACTGCCGCCGGTGAGGTTCACCTGCCCGCCCAGCATCAGCCCTGGACGAGTGTTCGGATTGGACAGCACCGTGTCGACGCTGGGCCCACCGACCCCGAAAGCGCCCAGCATCTTCTTGAACACCACTACATCTCCCTCGACAGCCCGCAGACGTCTCGGCACCCGGCCAACCATGCAACTTCCACGGCGATCCCCTGTGCCGCAACGAGATCAACGGCGTCCATAATGGATGCCGTTGACCCGAGAACGTAGCAACCTAACCTGAAAAGCAGCTGAGTGCATCCGCTCAGCTACCGTGAGGTAGTGTCTCGTTCTCGCCACCAGCCTGTTCATGACCGCCACCCTCCTCGGCGGTCTACTCATCCGCCAAACGTGCGGCTGGGGCCGCCTCGGCTTCGAAGGTGTCCTGCTGCTGGCTAGCTACGCCGCGATGACCGTCATCCTGGCCCTGCAGCCACCCCACTCCCTAGGCCTCGCCCGCAGCCGTCGACCTCAATGTCCACGCCTCGGTCGCCCTCTGTACGCATCCGGGCGACCGTCGGTGAGCTGGTGGCAGTGCCAGCGCTGCCACGGCTGCTGCTGCCACCACACCGACGCCTGCCACCGCGGCGGCATCCTCCTGTTGTTGACAGCGGCCAATTCGGGTCCGTGGCTTGCCGGTGAATCGCCGGTCCAGCCACGGCACACGATTCCGACGGACAAGGGAGGCACACGGAATAAGGTGCTATCGACAACGAAAAAGGTCAAGGTGGACACGACCGAAGAGAAGGAAGAGCTAGAGCGGCTCGCTCGGCTTCACCTGTCAGCGGCCCCGCCGCGCTTGAGCACTGGCGCGCATCCGGCGGATTCGAAGTTGAAAGCAGTGCGATCAGGAAGTTCAACGCCGCCTACCGGTCGTGGCCCACGCGATGGCGCAGGTCGCCGCGGCCCTCGCCCTGCACGATCAAGGCTTGGTCTACGCCGCGCGGGTCAGCGCGCGTCGCGCTTGAACACGCCCTCGCCGCGCAGTGGGTGGTGACGATGTCAGCCCAGGACGTGGTCCGTTGGTCAATCCGTCCGAGCGGGCACCTGCGTCAAGCTAGCCTGCTTCACCCACTCCCGCATCGCGGTCTTTGTCAGATCGAAATCCTTCGCGACCTGCCCGATCGTGCGATCGCCCGCGCTGATACAACTCCACCATCTCGGCCTTGAACTCCGACGTGAACGACCGGCGAGGCCGACGCCGCTTGTTACCCATGCTCTCCATGATGACGGACATCCTCCCGGAGCCACCGGCTCCTGATCGCGAATGTCCGCCAATGCGGGTCAGGCGCACCAGCTCCATCAAAAGGACGAGAGGGCTTACTTCTCGTTGGTTGGCTGCGGCACATCCGGACTGCCGGCCGACTTATTCACGCTGCGCCTCGCCCGCACGACCGCCAGCGTCAGGTAGTTGGAGTTACGCCAACGCCCGATCGACCAGTATGCAACAGCCGCACCCGCTATAAGCGAGATGAGGGCCGATAGCCACAGCGGCACGTCTGCTAAGCAGGCGATGACCATGCTCACAGAAAACGCGGCCACCCCCGCGAGACCTGCTCCCGCTGGCACTTTTACATAGAATTCCGGTGCAGACGCGGCGAGAGAGAACAGCACGCTACCGGCGATCAGTGCGATGCCGGTGAAGATGATCACTAAGACGGCGTTTGGGATCTCGGCAGTTCCCATAACAAACGTATCCTCCTCAAAGCTGACCCCTATGGACCCTCCACATGCGCGTGCTCGCCTTCGCGCTAGCCCAAGCGCCGGGGTTCGTGGTCTCTAGTGATCATCTGACTGCCTGTCGCATAAGCTGTCAAGCCCCGCGCCTCACACCAAGGCCTAGTACTCCATCCGGGGATGTTGACCTCGGCTGAGCTGCGGTTCGACGCGGTGCGGGAACGAGGGCAGCCGCCGTCGATCATTTCTGGTCGCGTGGACTGTCCGAGATGCAGCGGTGGCTGCCGGATAGAGGGTAGACGCCCAGCGGCGGCAGGTGTTGTTCGACGAGCTGATGTTGACGGTCGGGCGGCGTTTCCGCAGGCCCGAGCCGCGTCGTCGGGTGCGCGACTTCGTCCGAGGGCTGTAGGCGCCGCGACACCGCGGAAGAACTGCTGGACGATCGCTGAGCACGTCGGGGACGCCGGACCGGACGGGATGCAGGACTTGCTGACCCGGGTGACGTGGGCCGACGCCGAAATTCGTGCCGATGTCCGCGCGTTCGTCGGTGAGCATCTCGGTGATGTCGAGGTCGTTCTGGTCATCGACGAGTCGGGCGATCTGAAGAAGGGCCAGCACACCGTCGGGGTGCAGCGGCAGTACCCCGGCACGGCCGGGAAGATCGAGAGCCGTCAGCTCGCCGTGCACCGGGTCTATGCCACCGAGGCTGGGCACGCGACGCTCGACACGGCCCTTGCCTGCCGAAGTCATGGTGCGACGACTCTGATCGCCGCGTCGAGGCCGGTGTCCCTGAGCAGGTGCGATCGCGACGAAACCGCAGCTGGGGACCCGCATGATCGCCGCCGCCGTCACCGGCAGGCTGCCCTGCGGTGGGCGACCGGCGACGAGGCCTACGGCAGCGATCCGCGGCTGGCCGCCCGGCTGCGTCAGCTGTGACTGGACTACGTTCTGGCCCTGGCCTGCTCCCATCAGGTGATCACCGGTCTCGGCGTCTACCGCGTCGACGCCCTCGCCGCCGAGCTCCCCATCACCGCCTGGCAGCGAATATCCGCCGGTCGAGGCGCGAAGGGCCGCCGCTACTACGACTGGTGCTTCGGGCCCCTGCCCCACGCCACTGACGCCCACGGCGGACACCACTGGCTGCTGATCCGCCGTAACCGCCGCACCGGTGAACTGGCTACTACCGCTGCTGACCACCTCAGGTCGTCCCGCTGCGCACTCGCGTCGCGTTCGCTGGGAGATCAAGGAATCGTTCCACGCCGCGAAACCGGCCTCGGCCTCGACCAGCACCAACAGCTCCGCTGGCCCTCCTGGAACACCGTGGCGATCCTCGCCCACGCGACCGCCGAGCACCGCAACTGCTACCAGCCGATCGGGTCTGCTCCCTGGAGCCCCCTGACCGTCAACGAGCTCCGCCACCTGTTCCACGTTCTGATCATCGAACCATCCGCCGACTCTGGGACCCGCTGCCTCTGGTCCATCCGCCGACGCCGCCATCAAGCCAGAGCCATGAACAGTCACTACACCCCACAAGCCCTCATGGAGCCGTGATCACGATCCCCGGCTGGAGTACTAGCATGATCGTTTTAACAGGCAGGCCGGCGTCGCAACGCACGCCCGATTACGCTTTATCTCTCGTACGGCCGTGACTAAAATGCTCGGACGCGTTGGAGTCACTCGTCAGCCTAGGGCCAGCGCGGAGTCGCAACTCTGCTCTACTTCCTTACTGTGGGTTGCGATGATAACGGTGCACCCGCTCTCCGCTTGTTCGCGAAGGACCTCAATAACCATGCCGGCGTTGGCGCTGTCTAGCGCGCCCGTTGGCTCGTCCGCCAGAGCCAGTGTCGACTTCTTCACGATCAGGCGGGCTAGAGCGACTCGTTGTTGCTCACCGCCACTGAGCCGATAAACCATTTCCTTGCCACGGTTGCCGAGCCCGACACGATCGAGAGCGGCCTCGATGGCGTGGCGGTTGAGGGTGCGGCCACGACGGCCGCCCACGGCGACCTGAAGGTTGAAATTGACCGTAGCGTTCTCGATGAGGGCGTAGTTTTGAAACAAGTAGCCGAGGGTATCACGGCGAAAGCGCCGTTGAGCGGGCGCCCGAAGTTTCGTGACATTCGTACCATCGACGATGATCTCGCCCGACGACGCGCGCTCCAGAACTCCCATGCAGTTGAGGAGAGTGGATTTGCCTGATCCACTGGGCCCCACAAGCGCCAGCATCTCTCCTTTATTGACTGTGAAGTTCACATCCGACCACAGCGTTCGCTCGCCGAAAGACTTGGCAAGGCCAACTACGGAAATCATGTTACCTTTCCTCACTCCTACGAAAGGGTCGCCATGTGGGCTTTGACAAACTTGGCATTAGCTCTGAGCAGGCTCACCACAATAAGTGCCAGGCTCAGGGACGCCACGGCAATGGATAGAACCGTCTCCCAGCTTCCCAGGATCTGCACGTCGGGAGGGGGCGGAGGCGCTCCCGGCTGCTCGTACATCTCCTTGACGACGAGCGTTCGGTGCCAAGTCCAGAGCACCAGTACCAGTGCCAGGGCGCTCTCGCCGACGAGAATCCATGTGTGAGTTCGCAGAAATGACCATCCGGCGATGTATTTCACGAACAGCGTTTGGGCCTGGCGTCGACAGTAAGCGATGGATACCGCCATCGCCGTGCCGAGTAGGACTGCGATTGCGGCGACAAGGTTGGAAACTTGAAGGCCGAACTCGCGCTTGACGTCCCGGTACTTATCAGCAGCATCCTCGGCAAAGGGACTGAATCCCAGCACGTACGGACCAATGCCCTCGTCGGTGAGATCCCTAACCGCCTTGTCCGGATCCTCGACTAAGACCTCGCCTCGGCTGGCCGCGCTCATGTACTCGCTGTCGGCGATAACCCCTGAAGAGGCGCCAGTCACTACGACCAAAATCGGGTCTGTGATTAGCGTGTCGTGTTCGCCAGAAGACCTGGCGTACGGTAGCAGCGACTGTTCGTCCCTAAGGAGATCTACTTTGACCGAGGGTGTCTCACCGGCGGTTTTGCTGGTTCGCATGGAAGCCGCCCAATTGCTGACCGCGATCGCAATGTCCGGCGATTCGGTCGCGAGCCGCTGCGGCACCAGTATCCGTATAGTGTCTCCGCTATCGGGCATCACCCTTGACCCCGTCGAGTCAAGAATTTCGTGCTTCAGCAAATACTTGTTGTTGACCACAATGGTGTCTCGCCTAGCGGGGCCCGAGATTTTCGATTGTTCCGCGGGAAAGTGCCAGGCAAGCGAGACTTCGTTTCGGGAGTCAGCCTCGCGAATCCACCGACCGATGCCGTGTTCGATGGCGATTTCTTGTTCCCTGTTGAGGGGCGCGCCGCTCAGGCGCAAGAAATAGGCGTCGCCCATCTTGGCCCACACGTCACTTCTGGCCCGATGTTCGGAGAGCGCCAACCCGGTCCCAATGGTGGCGGCCGCGACGGACAAAATCAGGGCTACGCTCGCGATTCGCAGTATGTATCCGCCGGTGATTGCCCAGCCTGCGGTCAACTCGCCCTTGATTGCATCCTGTATGAGAGCTCGGTGGGCAAATGCGAGAGTAACGACGTGGGTGCCCAGAGCTGGCAGCAAGTAGAAGGCCATGAACGACGCGGCGATGAGAGCATAGGTGCTGATCTGGTTTAGCCCGTTGTACGCGTACAGGCATACCATGGTCCCGGCGGTAACAACGAGGGCAGCTATCGCGCCAAAAGCCGCGAGTTGTCTCAGGTCTCGCCCTAGGATCGTGTAGAACGGCTGACCTTGAAGGCGTTGCACGCCATACGACTTTGCGTTGAGGACGACAGCGGTTGCAACAGTCAAGATCACAATGAGACTTACCAGGATGAAGCAAAGAATCACTGGCCCGTGACCGAAATACTCAAGTGTGTTACGGGAGAACAACGGCTCAACTCGGCCCTCATAGCCTAGCGAGTTGAACTCGGCCAACAGATCCGCCGCGTCCCGCTCCGAGCCATACACATAATACTGGCCATTCGGGCCGGCGCTCATGATTTCACGGTAAGGCTTTAGGTCAACCTTGGCCTCGCGGCTGAAAGCGGGGTAGCCGTGGATCAGCCATCGCGTAGACTCGGCGTTCTGACTCCCAACCGCTAGGTAGATGCGGCCTCGGCTTTGGTCACGTGGGTCAAAATACTGACGCCCGACATTTATTTGTCGATCGGCGGCGAATGCCTCGATCATTGCGGCGACACGCGCACTCTCGGCAGCTCTCGGCGACTCGTCTACCGAGATGGCGAACGAGCGTCCAGCCATCGTGTCTTCATCAAAGTTCCTGAAAACTATAAAGGCCATCACCGCTGAGGCGATCATTGCCAAGACGTACGCAAATTTGAGGCCCTTGTGCAACATCGGTGACCTGCCCTGACCCTAGTGGGATTGGCTAGCGAGCGTGTGGGTGGCGGTAATCCCGCCACCCACACTAGTTGCTCCTGGAGATCAATCGCCGCAGGCGGTCAGCAGTGCCAGGGTCATTGCGTAGTTGTATAGCTGCTGGTCACCGCGTCGATGAGGTCGTTTGAGCGTCGGTTGGCGCGGCGGGTGGCTCGGGCGATGTTGGCCTCGCCGTTGCTGCGGTGGTAGTTGATCGCGGCGTGGCGTAACACCGAGGCGACGGCCGGGCCGGTGCCGGTTCGGGCCTGATGGGCGTCCTCACGGAACGTGACATCGAGGACCCAGTGGAGCCTGTTTTCGATGTGCCACTCGGATCGCGCCCATGCGCCGAGGTCGACTGGTTGGGCGTCCTCGGCGGGTAGCGACACGGTCAGGTAGGCCATCTCGCGGGTCGTCTTGCCTTTGACGGTGCGGGTCCGGGTGATTCGTACGGCCTGCTCGGCGTGTGGGAACCCCAGGCCACCGGGGGTGGCCACGGTGACCGCTTTGACGGTGCGGGTCTCCCGGCGGCCGTGGCCGGTGTCGGTGCGGCGGTCCCCGACTGGCACCTGCGCCCAGGGAAGGCTCTTGAGCTGGGCGAACACGGTCGGCTGGTTGGCCTTGACCGCGACCATCAGGTATGCCCCACGGGAGGCGACTTCGCGGGCGTGAGCGGTCTGGGCGTGCAGGGCGTCCGCGACGAACACGATTGCCTCCAGCGAGCCCAGCTGAGCCGCGACCAGGTCCAACAGCGGCGTGAACGCCGGTATCTCGTTGGATTTCACGGCGATCTGCACGTAGGCGAGCACCGTGCCGGTGCTGGTGTCGAACGCCGACAACAGGTGCACCTGCCGCCCGTCGGGCAGCTTCGCGCCCCGCAGGACTTTCCCGTCGATCGCGATCACCCGCCGCCAGCGGCGTCCCGACACGGGCACGGACGCCGTGCGTGCCCGCACCCAACGGGTCACCACCACCGACAATTCCGTGTCATCGACCCTGGTCAGCAGCCGCCACAGCGTCGACGGGACCGGCAGTTTGCCGGTGAACCCGAGCTTGACCCACGCGGGTGGGTCCAGGTCACGGACCCAGTCGGCCATCGCGGCGAAGGTGCACGCGCCAGCCATCACCGCGCACACGGCGGTGGCGAGCATGCTCGCCAAGGGGTACCGGATCCCGCGCGGGTCCCGGGGATCGGCAACCACGGCCAAGGCCGCCAGCAACCCCTGTCGTTCACAGTCAGTCACGGCTGTCGGTGATGTGGTGCCGGTGGGCCGGGGCCCCGCGATCGCGGCGATCGGCGATGATGACATGAGCGGGTGCGGCCCTTCGGAGTCGTGTTGTCTCAGCAACTCCATGATCACCGATGTTGGTCGCACCCGCCCCAAACGGCCGCACAGCCCGCACCATCACCCACATACGCCCAGGTCAACAGCCCCGCCGCCGACTACGCAATGACCCTGCCGGGACGTAGCCGACACTGTCCGGGCGAGACGAGGCGAGTCGCGACGGGTAGGCGCACGCTGTTTTTGGTGACGGGACGTCCCGATGGTGGGGAGCGGGGCGCGGTGTGACCCAGCACTGTCATGTCTGCCGGCCCCCGTTTACCCCCCGAAAACCTCCGTCTGCCGTTGACAATCAGTGACAAGAGGCGATCAGTGTTCGATCGTGTCTGTGCAGCTCAACGCCTATTTCTGGCAATCAATGACAAGCTCGATTTGATTACGGATGGTAACAAGGGGTTTTGACAAGCAATGACAAGCCTTGAACGAGGCTCGACAGAGGTTCTCGTGGGTTCAAATCGCCTCGGTCCGCCGAGCTGTCCGGTCAGACGCCTGCGAGGGTGAGTAGCCGATCCATTTCGGATACCGGCAGTGCCGGTGCCGCAGCGGCCGCGTGCGCTACCTGATCGTGCGGATCCGCGAGTAGGGCGCGACGCACGTGGACCGGTAGGTTCGGATGCCCGGCGACTGCGTGGCGAACCACGCTCTCGGTGTCGGTGGCCAGACGCTCGGCCAGCTCGACGGGCAGGTCCAGATCTCGGGGTGCCAGGCATCGCATCCGTGGATCCGGATCGGTGGCCAGCCGGCGCAGGGTCTGTGGCGGGAAGGTGAACTCATCGGCCGGCCGACAGTTCGTCTTCTTGTCCGGCCCGAACTCACGGTCGATGCGTTCGGCTGTGGCTGGATCAACCAGGTGTGGGGCGTGTGTGGCCATGGTCGTACGTACGCCATTGTCGTCGTCGTTGAGTAACCGGATGACGGCTTCGGCTGGCAGCGCCCGGCTGCGTGCCGCGGAGCGACGGAAGCAGATGTACGGCGAGAACAGGTACGGCAGCGGGTTGGCGGTGACCCAGTCGAGGCGCAGGTTCCGCAGCTCGCTGACGGCCATTTGGTCTTCGACCTGTTGCAGCAGTGGGTCGTCGTCGAGTTCGTCGTTGAGTAGGTCGGTCAGTGGGCGCTCGCCCTGCTGGATGTCTTCATAGATGCGGTGGCGCGTCGGCTCGGGCGTGTCCCGGCGACCGAAGACTCCCACGCGCACGTTCGCGCTGGGATCTCCGGCAAGTAGATCCCGCACCGCTGGGGGGAGCCGCGGGTGTTCGGCGACCTGCCGGCGAACCTGGTAGTCGGGGTCATCGGCCAGCCGTGCGGCCAGTTCCGGGGTCAGGAGCGCGTGGCGTACGGCTCCGGTGCGGGTAACCGGGTCGGCGAGCAGTCCCGTCACGAGGTCGGGGGGCGGCACTGGATGCGGCCGTCGCGCGTAGTAGGTCGAGCAGGCAGCCACGCGAACCTCGTCGACGGGGTCGGCGAGTAGGACCCGCCGGACCGCCTCGGGTGCCTGCGTCCACCACCGTGCGAGCGTGGCCCGTACCTTCGGGTCAGGGTCCCTGGCGAGGCGGGCGAGCAGATCGGCCGGTACGTCGTCGTGTTCGGCGAGGTACTCCCGCACCCGTGTGTCCGGATCATCAATGAGTCGCTCGTATAGCTCGCGGGGTGTGTCATGGGCGTGAGCGGCCAGGGCAGCCCGGACGGCGGGATCTGCGTGGGCGGCCAATCGCATCCGGACGGCGTTCGGCAATTGAGGATTGAGTGCGAGCGAGTGCAGCAGCCAGTGATGACCCGAGGCAAGGATCTCCTCGATCAGGTCCAGGGTCAGGTCGGGCCGTGTGGCGACGTGACCGAAGCCGCGTCGGTAGCGCACCAACCGGCGGACCAAGCCGGCCGGCAGCGCCGGGTTCTCGGCAAGGCCGTCCAGTACCTTCGACAGATGGACCGGCGTCGGCGCGTCATCAACCACGAGCCGCCCCTCCCCGAATCCGTTGCGCTCCAGGAGTCTCGCATGTTCATCGCAGGCGGTACCGCCCCGGTTTGATTGGCCAGCGCGGAAGTTGGGTAGACGGGGCCCGTACTCCATCGACTCGCCTGATCAGTCCGCTATCCAGTGCCACAGCGGCTCTCCACCGTCCGCGGACAGCGTGATAAATGCGGCCAGCCGGTAGGAGAATGGGGGTGCCACAAAACCGCGTAGTTTCTCCAAGTCATGTTCGCGACCGCGCGCACCGTCCTTTTTGACCTCGACCACAAGCAGGTTGTGTTCAGCCGATGAGCCCGATCGGCGGTGAAGGATCAGGTCGGGATAGACGTCATTCTCGTCATGCCCATCGAGTCCGCGGAGCCGCTTCTTCAGCCACTCGACATCCCCGGGATGCCATCTGTCGTACTCGACGTCCACCGACCACCCCGCCGAGTTCGCATCGCACGCCCATGCCTCGACGCGGGTGGCCAGGCGCCGGGCGATGTGGAAGACGACCGACCGCTCGTGGGCCCGCTCCTGAAATAGCTGACGTTCACCCTCGTAGGCGTCCTCAACAGCAGATTGCAGCCAGGAACGCACGCGGGCCTCATCGGGTTGCATCCAACGCTCCCAGCTTGTCCTAGACGCGCGCATAGAGGCGATGTCGTAAGGGGTTAACAGGATCTCGGGCCGGAGTGTACTGACGGAGGCTCAGTTCCGGCTGCACACAGCCGCCCCCGGCCTGCCGTCGGCGTTCGTCCGGTGGGAGGGTGGCGGGACGCCGGGATTCGCCGAGTGCCAGGATGCGGCGTTCGCCCAGGGGGTGGCCGACGTCGAGGAACGGCGGTAGCCGAGCGTTCTGTCGCTGCTCGCGCACCGGGTCCGTGCGACCCCAGACTGCCGCTGTTCAGGTCAGCTGGCGGTCGATCTCGTGGTCGCGGCCGCTGCGCAGGGTGGCGGTGTACCGGTGGACCTCATTGATGACGAAGAACTCCCACTGGCGGCACTTCGGGCACAGTTCGGCGCCAGCGGTCGGCCACAGTTCGATCGCCGCTGCGTTGGAGGGGCCGTTGACGTAGACGCGGTGCGGGGTGACCGGGCCGGAGACCAGGCGATCGAACGGCTCCCAGTCGGGGTGGCTGCCGCGCAGCCGCCGGCCGATCAGGCGAAAGCCGGTGCCGGTGTACTCGCAGCGGTCGACCAGGTCGTACTGAAGTTGGGCGAGCCAGCTGGCGGACTCGAGGATGAGCTGGACGACCGGCTCGATCTGGGCGATCTCCTCCTCCAACTCGTGCGCCGGCTGGACACCGAAGGAATGCCCCGAGTCGTTGCGGAACTTGAGGGCCTGGGTGAGCAGGGTGTGGGTGCCGTTCTCGTCGAGGATGCTGTCGAGTTCGGGGAGCTCGGGCACCGAACCGGCCGTGCGCAAGTCCTTGATCATCCAGTTCCAGGTGCCCCAGGTGGCGCTGCGCTCGAACTTGCGGCGCAGCTCGGCCGACATCCGGTTGTCGTTGCGGCCGACCAGCACGGCAAGAGCAAGACCACCGATCGTACGGGCGACCGACTCGCCCAACTTGAGCAGCGCTTCCTTGCTCTGGGCGGGTGAGGCGGCGATCCGATAGTGGCGAGCCAGGGCGGCGATGGGGAACGGGTACGCAAACTCGGCGCGCCAGAACGGATCCTCCAGCGGTTGCAGCAGCTCCGTGGTGAGGGCCGCCTCGGCGAGCGAGACGCTGACCGCGCGCCGGGTCTTGGCCAGGTCTGCGCGGGTCCCCTCGAACACGTTGGGCAGGATGCCGGCGGTGATCCGAGCGAGGTCAGCGCGGGACCGGCGGAGGTCCTCAAGGTGGTCGCTGAACGTCTCGTCGTTGAGGATCTCTGCTGGCACCGGCAGATCGGTGAGTGGGTGGAGGCGGTGGTCGTACCCGGCGTTATGTGGGGCGTTGAGGAACTCGCACAGCGCGCGGCCGGTGCGGCGAAGCGGCCGGAGTACGGACATACGGGTGAAGGCCTCGCCGAACCCGGGTGGCAGCAGGTGCCAGTCGCCGGGGCTGCCGACGACGTCACCGGCGGCGCACGGGGTGAGCGCCGATTTGGTCACGACGGTATCGAGATCAGCGGCGGAGAGGTCGGGCCGGTCGAGATTCTCGGCGGTGAGCAGCGGCCCGTCGGTACCGGCGGGATGGATGGGCTTCATGACCTGGGCGACCGAGGAGAGCGGCGCGAAGCCGTCGCCGAGCGCGATGGAGAAGAAGGCGAACGGGCGGATCTCGTAGCCGACGCGGGTGACGTCACCGACGACCCGTTCGTAGCGGAAGTCGGCGACCGGCACGACTTTGGCGACGTCGGGCGCGCTGGTGTCGGTCGCGGTGGCCGACCGCCGGATTGCGGTGATCTCGGAGATCTGCTCGGTCGTCAGATATCTGCTCTTGTCGGCGATCGAGCGGCGCATCGCCGCGAAGTGCCGGCGGCAGTCCATCAAGATGACGTTGCCGGCGCGGCTGGGCTCCTTGCGATTGGTCAAAACCCAAATGTACGTAGGGATGCGTGTGTTGTAGAGGAGCCGCTCAGGCAGGGCCACCACGGTTTCGAGAAGGTCGTTATCGAGGATCCAACGGCGGATCTCGGACTCGCCGCTGCCAGGTGTCCCCTTGAACAGGGGGCTGCTGTTGAAGTGGACGGCGAGGCGGCTGCCGCCGTCTTCCGGCGGGCGCATCTTGGCCAGCATGTGTTGGAGGAAGAGTAGCGAGGAGTCGTTGATGGGCGGCAGGCCGGCGCCGAAGCGACCGGCGTCGCCGAGCGCGGCCTCCTTCTTGACCTCCCCCTGGACCTTCTTCCACTCCAGGCCGAAGGGCGGGGCAGCAACCATGTAGTCGAAGGTGGCGTCGGGATGGGCGTCGTTGCTGAGGGTGTCGCCCTGGGCGATGCCGCCGGGGTCGAGCCCGTGCATCAGCAGGGTGGCAGAGGTCAGCGCGGACGACGCGTGGTTGAGATCCTGGCCGAACAACTTTACTGGGCTCAGCTGACCGGCGGCGGCCCAGAGCGCCATGAGGGAGCCGCCAGCTCCGCAGACCGGGTCGTAGACGCGGATCGGAGCGGTGCGGCGAGCCAGTCGAGCGGCGTCGGGCGCAACGATCATCATGGCGAGCAGGGCGGTCACATCCGGCGGGGTGAAGTGCTCTCCGGCGAAGCCTGCCGTGGTCTCGGCGGAACGGCGGACCAGCGCGTCGAAGACCGAGCCCATCTCGGCATCGGAAACGGCCTGCTCGCTGAGGTTGAGCGCGGCGAACCGAGCGATCACCAGGGTCAGGAGACCGGCCTCGGCGAGTTGCGAGGCGATGGCGTGCAAGTCGAGCCGGGCCAGCAGGTCGGCTAGCTCCGCCGGGGCGTGGTCGTGCATGGCGCGGAGGGCTTCAAGTGGGTCGGTGCCGGCGTGCGCCCGGAAGACGAGGCTCTGGCCGTCGAGCAGATTGCGGCACTCAAGGCGGCGGAGCACGGTGAAGGGAAGGAGAACCGAACCATACTCACTCGCGCGGAAGGGGCCTCGCAGAAGGTCGGCCGTGGACCAGATGAGGCTGGCCAGATCCTGCGAGCTGTCTCTCACTGCCGCACTCCATGGTGGCTGGTGTCAGCGTGGATCGCTGGACTTGTCCGCCATTCTTACCACCGGGATCCGACACTTCCGCTGGCGGAGTCTCACGCAGGCTTCCACTGAGGATCGCTGCCGATGAGCCGAGCAGCTGCACTATCTATCGCCTCACCGCTGAAGTGGTGGCGAGGACGCCATGTCCGCTGATACGGGTGAATTTGGCGAACGGCGAGTTCCTTCCGGGCCAGTTCCCGGGAACCGTGCCGGACAGCAGCTTGGCCTGGCCGCTGCCGGTGCGGTTGACCCGGAGCGGGGCGTTGCCGACCCTCCGTCAGCGGCCAGTCGATTAGCGCCTCGATGTCGGCCTCGGTGACGTCCTGGCTCGGCGTCTCGCCGAGGCAGGCCCGCACGGGTAGGTGTCGGCCGGGCTACGGTGCTGCTGGGGACCAAGCGGTCCTACGGGCGGTGAGGCCGACGGGCGACGCCGCAGCCCTGTTCGGCTACCGTCGGTCTGCTTGCCGGTTCGAGATGCGATCCGCTTGGACGACCCTCACTGAGGTGGCAGTGGTGCGGCTGGGCGTACCGCCGTGAAGTCGGCGTGTTCGTATCGGGTGGCGGACAGCAGCAGCAGCCACTCGTCACAGCCCTGCCACGGGTACAGGTCGGCGGCTCCGCCGCGTACGGTCCGGGGTCCGTCTCCCGTCCGTGGTCGCGCGTCTGACGGTGCGCCGTCGAACCCGGGGATCCACACGTCCGCGCAGAGCTCGTTCGCCGAGCCCATCGCCGAGAGCCCGAACGCGTTCTCGCTGGCGGCCGTCCGCGTCTCGTCGCCGAAGTCGTCGAGGAGCTGGTCCTCGTCGGGTTTCCCGTCACCGTGGAAGGTCAGCGTGGCGGTGCCGGCCCGGGCCGCGTATTCCCACTGCGCCTCGCTGGGCAGATGGAACGGCAACAGCTTGAGCAGGTTCTCCAGGTCGCCTTCGAGTCGGGCCGTGCCGGTGTCCGCCTCGGCGTAGTCGTCTTCGTACTCCGGCAGCCAGTGCTGGACCTGCGCCACGGTCAGCGGGTGCCGGGCGAGCAGGAAGGGCTCGACCCGCACATCGCGTACCGGCTGTGCGTCCCCGGCACTCGCGAGGAACGGGTCGATGGTGTCCTCGACACCGCCGCTGCGCTCGATGGCCCGTACCGCGCCGAGCTCCGCCTCGGACAGCCCCATCCGGAACGTGCCGCCCGGAACCTTCCGAAACACGACTCCCGACGGGATGTGCCGCCATGCCGGGCGCCCGGCCACGATCTCCTCGGTCCACATGGCGGCGAACGCTAGCAGCCAAGCCGTCCGGTGGTCTCTCCCGATGCCCCGCAGCTTGCGCACAGATCAACGGCCTGTCGAAGCTTCAGGCCGAAAGCGGGCAGCTCCATTGAAATTGGCCTGGCAGCGTCGCCCGGCGACCAACTCGCTGGCGGACGCACACATCGCACCAACAACTCACCCCCCGTTTACCGCCCGAAAACCCCGCCAAATCGTTGACGAAGGGTGACAAGGGGCGATGCACGCCTTGCCGTGTCTTCGCAGCTCAACGACCACTTTCGGCAAGCAACGACAAGGGTGGTTCGGTTACTGTTGGTAACAAAGGGCCGTCGGTTCGAATCCGGCCGTCCCGACGCAGGTCAGAGGCTGATTCGAAGATCGAATCCGCTCCATCGCCGTCTGCGTGGACCAAGATCAGCCAAGTTGAAGTTGGCCTGGCGCTGCTCGACCGCCGGTCAAGCCACGGGCCAGACCTGTTCCCTGCCGAGGTGTTCTCTTCGCTTCGTCAAGGCGGCCTGCAAAGCGGGCCGCGTCGGCCGGCCCCGGCCTGCTGGCGACCTCCGACCGGGATCGGTGCCGGCTGGCCATAAGTGGTGGACGACAAGACCCTGAAGACCTCAAGGTTCAAAGATTCCGCACTAGCCATAGTGGTACAGGTGTTTCTTAGCCCTGCTTCTCAAGGCCAAGGCTGCGGCGTATCGCCGCAGTTGTGGGATGGTGTCCCGTTCGGAAACTCGTCGCTGTTGGTCAGGCCGCATATCTGTACTCGTTGATGACGCTGCCGAGTGTTCTGGTTCATAGGAGTCGGTGAGCGGTCAGGTCGATCACGGGCGCCGGGTGCTCCTGGGCGAGGGGAGGGAGCTGTCCTCGGGCCTGATGCGGGCGATGGCGGTTGTAGTGGCGGGCGTAGGCGTCGAGGACGTGCCCGGCGTGGGTCTCGTCCCAGATCAGCAAGTGGTCGAGCGCTTCGCGCCGTAGGGTTCCGATGACTCGTTCGCAGTGGGCGTTCATCCGAGGAGCCCGTGGCGCGGTCCTCACGACCTCGATGCAGTACGGCGACCGCCGCCGACATCTTCCCGCATCCGTGGACGCCGGACCTGGCCGGCGGAAGCTGCGCTTCGTCCCGGTGCGACACGTTCACCGATCGATCGCCCCAGCCGCCTACCAGACCTGCCTGAGCGTCAGCTCGCCGTCGCCTCGAATGCGACGGCTGACCCAACGGTCACGGCCCGAACAGGCCGCGGGAGAGCCAGCGCCCGTCGCGGGCACCCACCTCCACCAGCCGCCGCTCCGGGCACCGCGGTGCTGATCCGCCTTTGGCGAACGGCGGGCACCATCATCGCCCTCGGGCACCTCGATGGTGGCGCCGCCGTGCCGTGACCCGAGGGCGTTCCGCGCGCTCCCGGGCAGCCGGGTGGCACTTGTCCTTCGCCGCGTTGATCTGTGACGCGACACGGCACGCACCAGCACGTCCGTTCAGTGCCGATTGGCTTACCTGACCGCACACCTCGCCTGGTGGAACGGCGGCGCCGCCCAGCGGGCAACCGACGCCCTTAATTCACGGGAGATTCCCCATGCCACGTATTTCGCCCACGATCCGCGCACGCTGGTGCGACAGCGGCGACATCGCCAAACTCGTCGCCGACTCCCTGCACACCTCGGCCGTCGCCGGCTGGCTCGTGCCTGATGAGGACCGGCGTCGCTCCATGCTCAACGCCGTCTCCCGCATCTGGATCGAACACGCCCTTCTCTTCGGCGAGGCTTTCCTCCTCGGTGACCGTTCCGCCGCTGCTGTCTGTCACCCGAGTCGTCCGAGCGGTGTGGCCCGTAGGACGGATGCCTTGATCGCTGCGGTCATCCAGCCGGTGTCGGTTGGGCCCGGATCGATGGCGTTAGGGGTTCGAACCCCTTCGGGCGCGCAAGATCAAGAGGCACTGCCTGCTACGACAGGCCTGCGCCTCTGGCCGGGCGCAGCGAGAGATTCTGTCGCCCTCGGCGATGAATAGGACGTCGCCGGGTACGAGCTCTCGTGCGTCGATCTGCTGCCGCCGCGGGTCGCGCAGGACGGTGGCCTGCTGGGGTGAGTATTGGTTCAAGGCCTCGACGGCGTGTTCGGCGTGGCGTTCCTGGGCGAAGGCGAACACGGCGTTGATGAGGATGACGGCCACGATCGCCGCTGCCAGTACGGGTGTGCCGGCGATCCAGGCCAGGACGGCGGCGAGCCACAGCAGCAGGCGAGCGGGTGGATCAGTTGCCGGACAAGATCCCGCCACCAGCGGGTCCCGCCCTGCCGGCGTAGCTCGTTCGGCCCGTACTCTGCCGGGCGCTGGTGCGCCTGCGCCGTCGAGAGGCCATCGAGGCTTGTCTTCAAGTCGCGGAGGTGTTGTTCGACCGGCTGTCGGGGGTCGTGCCCGGCAGGCAGTGCACTGCCACGCGCATCCCGAGGTGATTGCCGTGCCATGGTTTCAGGCTGCCGTACCACCCGACCACGGGCGGGCGTTTCGGTCTCCGGCCTCGCCGATGGCAGCGACGGTCGACCTCCTTGGGGCGGCGTTATCGCTCGTTGTCCGTATCCCGGGCGGGCCGTTGAGACGTGGGTGTCGCGGTTAGGGGCCGAAGTGAAAGGGAAGTGGCTGACCAGCGGATTATCGGCGGTGGCAGCCAGCGAGCCTGCCTGGTCCCGGCGGGGTGCGTCCTGGCGCCGTGGACGAAGGTCGTCGCCGTCAACGTCAGGGCGCCGTTCTTCATCGTCCAGCAGGGTTTGGCCGCCCGCATCCGCGACGGCGGCCGCCGCGGCGACGGCGATCAGCAGCGCCCAGTCCCACCACAGCCTCGGGGTCTTCACCTGCCCTTGGCTGGGGCTCTTCCGCACGCGAGCCTCCTGTCACCATGGGCGCCGGGCGGCCGGGCCGGCACCGCCTGCCGGTGTGCGACCGGCGGCGCTGCTCAATGTGCCGCCTCCGGCCGGCTGGGAGGTCAGACGGGACGCAGTGATACTGCGGTTAGCTTGTATTCGGGGCATCCCGTCACCGTGTCCGTGACGTCAGACGTGAGGGCGTTCGTGGGGGTCTCGGGGAAGTTGAAGGCGGTGAACATCTGGCCGGGGGCGACCGTGTCGGTCAGGTGGACGGAGAAGGTCACGGCTGCGCGGCGGCTGCTCGCCTCGACGAGGTCTCCGTCGGTGAGCCGGAGCCGGGCGGCGTCGTCGGGATGGAGGTCGAGCACCTCGCGTGGGCGAAGCTCGATGTTGGGGGTGCGGCGGCTCATCGAGCCGCTGTTGTAGTGCACCAGCCGGCGGCCGGTGATCAGGACGTACGGGAAGGCGGCGTCGGGTTGTTCGCCCGGCGGCAGGTACGGTCGCGCGGCCAGGGCAGCACGCCCGTCTGGGGTGGCGAAGGAGTCGAGGTAGAGGCGCCCCTCACCGGGCTGGTCCGCCGCGCGGCACGGCCAGTGCAGCGGCCCGTCCCGGTCTAGCCGGGCGTGGGAGATGCCGGCGAACGTCGGAGTCAGCGCGGCGCACTCGGCCATAGCGTCAGCCGGGGTGGGGCAACCGAGGTCGGCGCCCATCGTCCGGGCAAGCAGTTGCAGGATGTCGAAGTCGGGCTTGGCCTGTCCGGGTGGCGTCAGTGCGGGGCGGACCCGCTGCACCCGCCGGTCGAAGTTGATGAATGTTCCGTCCTTTTCGAGGAAGGACACGGCCGGGAACACCACGTCGGCGAGCTGGGCCGTGCGGGAGAGAAACAGGTCGTGGCTGACGACCAGGTCGCAGGCCGCGAGGGCCTTGCGCACGTTGCCGCTGTCGGGGTCGGTCTGCGCGATGTCCTCGCCGATGACGTACATCGCTCGCACCCGGCCGGCAATGGCCGCCTCGAACATCTCGAGGATGCGTAGCCCGGGTCGGTCGGGCACGTCCACGCCCCAGGATTGGCCGAAGCGGGCACGGACGTCCGGGTCGGTGACGTGCTGGTAGCCGGGCAGCATGTCCGGCAGGGCGCCCATGTCCGACGCCCCTTGGACGTTGTTCTGCCCGCGCATTGATAGCACGCCGCAGCAGCCGGGGGTGCCGACGGCGCCTTTTAGGATGGCTAGGTTGGCTAGGGTCCGTACTCCGTCGGTGCCGTGGGCGTGCTCGGTGATGCCGAGCCCGTAGACGATCGCTGGGCGTCGCGCGGTCCCGTACAGGCGGGCTGCCATGGTGAGTGTCTCGGGCTGGACCCCGGCCAGGCGCGCGGCCTGCTCCACCGGGTAGTCGCGGAGCAACTCGGTGAGTTCAGCCAGCCCGCTGGCCCGCGGGCGGAGGAACTCCTCGTCGGCGTAGCCCTCGTCGAGCAGTACTCGGGCGATGCCGTTGAAGACGGCGACGTTCGACCCGGGTGTGGCCTGCACGTGCACGTCGGCCATCTCGGCGAGGTCGATGCGACGCGGGTCGATGACGACGAGCCGGGCTCCGCGCAGTACCAGCTGCTTGATCCGCGCCCCGATGACCGGATGGGCTTCGGTCGGGTTCGCCCCGGCGATCAGGATGCAGTCGGTGCCGTCGAGGTCGTCCACGGAGTTGGTGCCACCGGCGTAACCGAACGAGGCGGTCAGCCCGACGGCCGACGGGGCGTGACAGAGCCGGGAGCAGTTGTCGACGTTGTTCGTGCCGAGGACGGCACGGGCGAACTTCTGAGCGAGATAGTTCTCCTCGTTCGTCGCCCGCGCCGACGAGATCATCCCGATCGCGTCCGGCCCGTGCCGGTCCCGGATCTCGGCCAGCCGGGTCGCCACCACGGTGAGCGCCTCCGCCCAGGACGCGGGCTCCAACGGCGAGTCCCGGCCGCCGCGACGCATCAGCGGTGTGGTCAGCCGGTCGCGGGACCGGGTGAAGGCATGCGCGAAGCGACCCTTGATACAGGCGTGGCCACGGTTGACGGGAGCGCCGTGCACGGGGGTGATGGCGGCCACCTCGTCGTCGCGTACGTGCACCCGCAGGCTGCATCCCACGCCGCAGTATCCGCAGGTGGTGGTGGTCGTCCGGCTGACCGGGCGCGGGTCGAGCAGCCCTGGCTCGGACAACGCACCGCTCGGGCAGGTGTCGACGCAGCCGCCGCAGGCGACGCAGGGAGAAGACACCCAGTCGTCGCCCGTGCCGGCCGCGACCACTGTGTCGAACCCGCGCCCGGTCAGGGAGAGCGCGAAGGTGCCCTGCACCTCCGCGCACATCCGCACGCACCGATTGCAGGCAATACACAGATCCCGGTCGAGTTTCACGTACGGGTGGGAGTGGTCGATGCCCCGCGTTCGGATGGCCCCGTCGAAACGGCTCCCGGTCACGCCGAAATGTTGGCAGACGCGGACCAGTTCGCTGCGGTCGGCGGGAACGTCGAGCGCCCGGGCGGGCAGTTGGGAGACGAGCAGTTCCAGCGACAGCTGCGCCGACCTGCGGGCGGCCGGGTCGTCGGTGTGCACGACCATGCCGTCGGTGGCGGGTGTCGTGCACGCCGGCATCGCCCGGCCTTTCACACCGACCAGGCAGACCCGGCACGACCCCTGTGGGGTGAGCCGTTCGTCGTAGCAGAGGGTCGGCACTACTGCCCCGGCCGCCTTGACGGAGTCCAGCACGCTGGCCCCGTCGGCTACCTCGACAGTCAGGTCGTTGACGGATAGCCGCATCTACTCGCCCGTCCGGCGCAGCTCGTCCGAATAAATGCGCAGCAGACTGCGCACCGCACAGGACACCCCGCGTCCGAAGGCGCACAGGCTCGCCACGGTCAGCACCTCAAGCAGCGGTTCGTGGGCGGCCAGGGCCGCCTCAGCCTGGGCGGGTTCCCCGATACGCTCGGCGAGTTCGACGCCACGGCGGGCGCCCACCCGGCAGGGCGTACAGGCCCCGCAGCTCTCCGCGGCCCCGAACGCCCACGCGTGCCGCAGGATCGCGGCGGCCGGCAGCGCCGAGTCGACCGCGACGAGACTGCCGTGTCCCAACGCGACACCAGCCTCCGCCAGCGGCCGGGACAGCAGCGGAAGATCCAGCTGATCCGGGGTGAGGAACCCGCCGAGCGGTCCGCCGACCTGCACCGCCCGCAGCGTGTGCGGCTCGCGCAGCCCGCCACCGAGATCCTCGACCAGATGGCGCAGCGGCACGCCGTACTCGACCTCGTACACGCCAGGCCGGCGGAAGCGCTGGCTCAGGCAGACCAGCTTGGTGCCCGGCTCGTCCGGATGACCGAGGCGGGCGTACCCGGCCCCACCGTGCCGGACGATCCAGGGCACGGCCGACAGCGTCTCCACGTTGTTCACGGCGGTCGGCTGCCCTAGGTATCCGTGGCTGGTGGGGTAAGGGGGGCGGGCCCGCACATCGGCCCGCAGGCCGGCCACGGCGTGCAGCAACGCCGTCTCCTCCCCGGCGACGTACGAGCCGGCGCCCCGCACGACTTCCACGTCAAAGTCGAAATCCGAGCCGTGTACCCGCTTGCCCAGGTGGCCGCTCTCCCGCGCCTCGGACACTGCGGCGCGCAACCTCTCGGCGGCCGTCGGGTACTCCGACCGGATGAGGATCAGACCATGCCGCGCTCCCACCGCGAAGGCCGCCAAGGCCAGGCCCTCCAGGATCCGGTGCGGATCGCCCTCCATCAGCAGCCGATCGCAGAACGAGCCCGGATCCCCCTCGTCGCCGTTGGCCACCACATACCTCGGCCCGGGTTCCTGAGCGGTCGCGGACCACTTCTTCGCCACCGGGAACCCGGCCCCACCCCGCCCACGCAGACCCGACGCGGCAACCTCAGCCATCACCTGATCGGGTGAACCGGAAGCCACGACGCCCGGCCACACCTCCCAAGGGCCCTCGTCGCCGACCAACCCGGCCAGCACCACCGGACGATCCACCGCGCTTGCGTGCGGTATCTGCGCGGTCCGCATCTTCAACGGCTCGACCCAGCCGGGCCTCGTCCGCCGCTCGGCGGCGCGCGGATCGCCGAACAGCCCGCCGAGCTGCTCACCACTGCCCGGTTGCTCCCCGTCGAGAACAGCCGGCGAGTCGTAGCAGTACCCGAGACACCGCACGCCCTGCAGCGACACCGACCCGTCCGGGGCGCATTCACCCAGACGAACGCCGAGCGCCCGCTCGAGACCTGGGATGTGCTGACCCTGAGTGCTGACGAAACACGAGGTTCCCTCGCAAACCCGGACATGACGCCGGCCACGGCGCCCCTCGGCAAAGTCGGCGTAGTAGGACGCCGCCCCCGTCACGGCCGCCACAGGCCAGCCGAACTCGCCGGCGGCCCGCTCCAGGTCCTCGGCGTCGACGCGACCGTCCTCCGCCTGCGCCTGCCGAAGCCGATCCAGCATCCGTGTTCCCGGCCTGCGCAGGCGTTCCTGCAACTCGACGAACGCCTCGCGTGGCTCGCCCACCGCACCTACCCCCGTGCAACGCTGGCTCTGCCCCCGGCAGCAACCATACGTCCGCCTCGGTCCACCTCGCGGCCAAACGTTTGCCTTCTCCAAGGGGCGATCACCTGGTCACGTGAGTGACCCCGGCAGAGTGTGGGCGACGTGGGCGATCGGCCGATGCGGTACGGCAGGTGGCAGGTTGATACCCGGGGGGGTATGGTCGTGAAACAGGAGGTGGCGAGATGAAACTTCGACCCGAGATGACCGGCGAGGCACTGACCCGGCTCAAGCGGGCCCGTGGGCAGCTGAACGCGGTGATCGAGATGATGGAGGAAGGTCGGGACTGCCGGGAGGCGCTGACGCAGCTCGCCGCCGTGTCGAAGGCGATCGACCGGGCCGGCTACAAGATCATCGCGTCCGGCATGCGGCACTGCGCAGACGCGCGCGATCGCGGCGAGCAGCCCGAGATGACCGAGGAGGAACTGGAGAAGCTGTTCCTGGCCCTGGCGTGACCCACCAAGGCTGAAGAAGCGTAAGCCCACGCTGCGTGTCCGTGGCGTGGGCGGGTAGGCGCGTGTCGAATTCGACCAAGGGTAAACGCTGTTCCTTGCATACCCCCCCGGGTATGTGGGTTTTCGGAGAAGGAGTGAGCAAATGGCAGTGCAGGTGTCCGTCATCGCGACGTCGTCGTTGGGTGACCGCAGCTACCTGGCCACCGACGGCCAGGTAGCCGTGGTGGTCGATCCACAGCGTGACGTCGACCGGGTGCTGGCCCTGGCCGGCGAACTCGGGGTGCGCGTCACACATGTGGTGGAGACGCACATCCACAACGATTACGTCTCCGGCGGGCTGCAACTGGCCCGACTGACCGGCGCCGAGTACCTGGTCTCCGCCGACGACGAGGTGGGCTTCGACCGGATGCCGGTGGCCGACGGTGACGGGGTCGTTGTGTCGGAAGACCTGCGGATCCGGGTGGTCGCCACGCCCGGACACACCTTCCACCACCTGTCCTACGTCGTCGACGAGGCCAGCGACGGCGGCTGGTCCCCGGTGGGAGTGTTCACCGGCGGGTCGCTGCTGTTCGGCACCACCGGGCGTACCGACCTGCTCGGCCAGCAGCACGCCCACGAGCTGGCCCACCACCAGCACGCCTCGGCCCGCCGGCTGGCCGACCTGCTGCCCGACGGCGCACAGGTCTGGCCCACCCACGGCTTCGGCAGCTTCTGCTCGGCCAGCCAGGCCGACGCCCCCGACTCGACCATCGGCCGGGAGAAGCAGGCCAACCCGGTGCTCCGCCTCGCCGCGGACGACTTCGTCACCGAGACCCTCGCCGGCCTCGACGCCTACCCGGCGTACTACGCCCACATGGGAGTCGCCAACGCCGCCGGCCCGGCGCCGGTCGACCTGAGCCCGGTGGCGCGCGCCGACGCCGGACAGCTGCGGAACCGCATCGCCGCGGGGGAGTGGGTAGTCGACCTGCGACACCGCAAGGCGTACGCCGCCTCGCACCTCGCCGGCACGGTCAGCCTCGGACTGGACGGGCCGATGTCGACCTGGCTCGGATGGCTGATCGACTGGGGTGCCCCGATCACCCTGCTCGCCGAGACCCCGCAGCAGGTCGCCGACGCCCAGCGGGAACTCGTCCGCATCGGCATCGACCGGCCCGCCGCCCGGGCCACCGGAACACCCGACCAGTGGGCGACCGACCACGCTGACCTGCGCGAGCTGACCGTCGCTGACTTCCCGGCGCTGGCCGCCGCCCAAGCTGGGAACACCCCCGCCGGGCTGCCCGCCCCGCAGGTCATCCTGGACGTGCGGATGACCAACGAGTGGCGCGCCGGCCACATCGACGGCGCCGTGCATATCCCGCTGCCTGATCTGCCCCAGCGGCTGGCCGACGTACCGGCAGGCACCGTCTGGGTGCACTGCGGCTCCGGCTACCGCGCCGCAGCCGCCGCGTCGCTGCTGGCCAACGCCGGGCGTGAGGTCGTGGCCATCGACGACATGTTCGGGCAGGCCGAGCAGTCCGACGTGACCATGGCCCCCACCGTCTGACGACCCGCCGTCCCCGGGGCCACCCCAGGGACGGCTTCCCTTCCGACGTACGCGACGGGCCGTGACCTGGCCGGCCGGCACACCGTGTTGCCCGTTTCCGTGCGACCCCACCTGAACGAGGAGAGACATGAGCACTTCCCCGACGACTCCCGCCACCCTCGACGCGGCGGTCCTGTGCGAGCTGATCGACTCCGGCCGTGCACCCCGGGTGCTGGACGTTCGCACTGCGGCGGAGTTCGAGACCGCGCACATCCCCGGCTCCTACAACGTGCCTCTAGACATGCTCAAAGAGCACCGCGCCGAATTGCGAAACCACCTGGACGAGGACGTGGTGCTGGTCTGCCGCTCCGGCGCCCGCGCCACCCAGGCCGAGCAGGCCCTCGCCCAGACCGGCCTACCGAACCTGAAGGTCCTCGACGGCGGCATCCTCGCCTGGCAGGCGGCCAATGCCCCGGTCAACCAGGGCAAGCCGCGCTGGGACCTCGAACGGCAGGTCCGTCTCGTCGCCGGCTCGATCGTGCTGGTCAGCGTCCTCGCCTCGGTCGCCGTGCCCGGCGCCAAATGGGTTGCCGGGTTCATCGGCGCCGGCCTGACTTTCGCCGCGGTCACCAACACCTGCGCCATGGGCATGCTGCTGGGCAAGTTGCCCTACAACCGGGGCGCCAGCTGCGACCTGGACACCATCGTCGGGCAACTGCGCGACGGCACACCGACGGCGGGCCGGTCGTGACCGGCCTGGTCCTGACCGTCGCCGGGGCGGTACTGATCGGCGTCAGCCTCGGCCTGCTTGGCGGCGGCGGCTCGATCCTCGCCGTCCCGCTGCTGGTCTACGTCGCCGACCTGCCGGCCAAGGAGGCCATCGCCACCTCGCTGCTGGTCGTCGGCGCCACCAGCGCGGTCGCCGTCCTCCCGCACGCCCGCGCCCACCGGGTCCGCTGGCGTACCGGACTGATCTTCGGCGTCGCCGGGATGACGGGCGCCTATGCCGGCGGCCGGCTGGCCGAGCTCGTCCCGGCCAGCGTCCTGCTGACGGCCTTCGCGCTGATGATGCTCGCCACCGCAGTCGCGATGATCCGCGGCCGGCGCAGCGGCGAGGTCAAGCCGGTGCCGCACGAACTGCCGGTGCTGAAGGTCATCCTCGAGGGCGTGGTGGTCGGCATGGTCACCGGGCTGGTCGGCGCCGGCGGCGGCTTCCTCGTCGTCCCCGCCCTCGCGCTGCTCGGTGGGCTGCCGATGCCGGTCGCGGTCGGCACCTCGCTGGTCGTCATCGCGATGAAGTCCTTCGCCGGGCTCGCCGGCTACCTGTCCAGCGTCAGCATCAACTGGGGACTGGCCGCCGCCGTCACCGCTGCCGCAGTCGCCGGCAGCCTGCTCGGCGGCCGGCTGGTCGGCCGGATCCCGGAGGACGTCCTCCGCAAGGCGTTCGGCTGGTTCGTCGTGGTCATGGGCGTGTTCGTCCTCGTCCAGCAGGCGCCCACCGGCCTGCGCAGCAACCCGCTGCTGTGGGCGCTCGCCGGGTTGGCCGCCGCCGCGGTGGTGGCCACGATGCTCGTCCGGCGCGGTAAGCGGGCCGGACGGCACGCCGAGCGGGGCGTCCTGGTCACCGGCCGGCGGTGAGACCGGCACGGACGTGATATGCGGGGGTGCGCGAGCGCCGGGCACCCCCGCACGTCATCTCCGGCGGCCCGGCCGTACGACCGGTGGGTCGCCCTGTTCCGGGTGGTTTCGCCGCCGCCACCGGATCGCGAGGACTGTGAGCGCGATCGCCGCGACGGCCAGTAGCACCACCGCGTGGGCACCGGCATCCGCCCCGACGCGCACTTCGAGTGGTCCGAGGGCAATCCCATCGCGCATCTGCGGCGCTACCTCGGCCTCGGCTGGGGCGACGGTCGGCGAGTGGCGTGTCCGGCGGCACCGGCTCGACCGTCTTGACGACGGCCTCGCTCTCGCCGGTGAGGGCAGCCTCCTCGACGGTGAGGTCTTCGGCCTCCAGGACGCGTATGTCGGCCGGCACCCGGTCACCTGCCTCGACCGATACGAGGTCGCCTGGCACCAGCTCCACCGCGTCGATCTCCTCACGGCGGTCCTAGCGCTCCACGTCAGCTCTGGCCGCGGTGAGATGGCGAAGCGCCTCCATCGAACGCAGTGCCCGCAGCTCAGTGACAAAGCCGACGAGGGTGTTGACGATGATGACCACCGCGACCGCAGCGGCCTCCAACGTCTCACCGATGAGAAGACCCGCCACGACCGCGGTGGCGAGAAGCACGATCACCACGCTGCGGACCTGATCGAGCAGAATTCGCCAGCTCGATCTCTGCGTGGGCATGGCCGGCGCGTTGCGCCCTACCACAGACCGTCGCCGAATGACCTCATCCGAGGCGAGGCCACGCTCCGGGTCGACGTCAAGGCCGGCCAGCACCTCGACGCCGGCGAGGCCGTGCGGAGCCTCCACGCGCCACCGCCGCGCCCGTGGCTCGCGATGCCGCATGTCGGACGCTGAGGTGTTGCCCGGTTCATGTGCGGAGGCGCTCACCCGGGCAGTTCTAAGACTTTCACGACAGCTACCACCGATGGTGCCGATCCGGTTGCCCCGCTGTTTGTTACGGGCATCGAGCACGGGTCGCGGCCAGCTGCCGCACGAGTTCCCGCCATCCATGGGCTCCGTCCTGCCGGCGGAACTCGTATGACCCGAGTTCCGCGCGGCGTCGGTGCCGGCGGAAGGCCAGGCGAGACGGCCTTGACGTACACAAGAAACTCGAGCGGCTGTCCGGGCTCGTGCCCGACGGGTAGCGCATCGCGTTGCCCGTATCCTGGTGAACGCCGCGCCATGGGTTCATGCTGCCGCACCACCCACCACGAGGCGGGCTTTTCAGCCACGGGCTCACCCTAGGTCGGTGAGGGCCGACCTCCCTGGTGTGCTTGCCGCTGATCGTCCTCTCGGAGCCGCCCGTAGACGGTTGCGGTTGTCACGCGGTTCCTACGACGGTAGGGAAGATCACCAGTGGCGGCCTCCTCCTATGCCGGTAGATCTTTTCCGCACCCACCGTGAACAGGCCCATCATGGAAGGCCTCATTGTCGAGCGCGGATACCTGGCCTGAAGCGGACGAGGCGAGTCGGACGCGGGGCCCGGTTGGCTCACCCGTCACGTCAACCAATGCCCAGCCTCAGAAGGCGAACGTCAGGCGGGACCCGGGGCTCAAGTCGGCGGTCTTGTCGCGGCAGGAGACCTGGATGGGCTGCTGTTTGCCGGCGTCGCTGGCTATCTGCACTGTTCGTCCCGTTAGGTGCACCGTCAGGACGTGTTCGCGGTAGCGGATGGTGAAATTTAGTGCCTGTAGCGATTCCGGCCAGTACGGGTTGAGCAGCAGTTGCCCGCCTCGGGTCTCGATGCCGGCGAAGCAGCGCTGAAGAAGGTCGACACTTCCTGCCATCGCGGCGAGGTGGATTCCCTCTGGGGTGGTGCCTGCCTCGATGTTGACGACGTCAGCGCGGAGTGCCCGGAAGAACAGCTCCACGCCCTGCTCGCGGTGCGCGCGGGTGAGGACCCAGGAGTGCACGACGGCGCTGAGGGTCGAGCCGTGGGAGGTGCGTGCCAGGTAGTAGTCGACGGTCCGGGGAATCATCTTCGGCTCGAGTCGGTACCTCAGTCGCTCGAGCAGGTCACGCAGCTCGTCGGCGGACAACAGGTAGAACAGCATGAGGACGTCGGCCTGTTTCGAGGCCTTGTACCGGTTCACGTTGTCGCCTTCGGCTTCCAGGATGCGGTCGAGTCGCCTTATGTTGCCGTGCCGTTCGCGGTAGGCGTTCCAGTCCAGTTCGGTGAGTTCGTGGTAGCCCTCGAACTGGCTGATGACCCCGTCGTCGTGGAACGGGATGAACATCTTGCGGGTGATGTCGTCCCAGCGGCCGAGTTCATCGGCACTGATCTGCAGCGTGTCCAGCAGTTCCGCCCTGGTCTGCGACGAGAGGGCGTCCAGCGCGTCCTTGGCGCGCAGCAGTATCCACACCGCCATGACGTTGGTGTACGCGTTGTTGTCAATGCCGCCGTCGTTGGCGCCCGGATATCCCGAGTGGAATTCGTCGGGTCCCATCACGCCCTTGATGACGTAGCGGTCCCGGCTGGGGTCGTAGCTGGCGATGCTTCCCCAGAATCGGGCGATCTCCAAGAGCATCTCGGCGCCGTAGTGGGTGAGGAATTCCCGATCATCGGTGGTCTGGTAGTACTGCCAGACGTTGTACCCGATGGCGATGCCGGCGTGTCGTTGCAGGTGGGTCGGATCGGGTATCCAGCGTCCGGACGCCGGGTTGAGGTGCAGGCGTTGGCTCTCCTCCCGTCCGTCGCTGCCGGACTGCCACGGATACATGGCCCCGGCGTAGCCGGCGGCGAGTGCCGCCTCGCGGGCCTCCGGCAGCCGCCGGTACCGGTAGAGCAGCAGGCCCCTGCTCACCGCGGGAGTCCGCAGGTTCAGGATCGGCAGGACGAAGAGCTCGTCCCACAGGACGTGGCCGCGGTACGCCTCGCCGTGCAGGCCTCGCGCAGGTACCCCTACGTCGAGGTCGACACTGTTGAGTGACACGGTCTGGATCAGGTGCAGCAGATGCAGCCGTACGATCCGCAGCAGCTCGGTTTCGTCGGCGTTGTCACCGGCGCCGAAGGAGAAGCGTTCCCACAGGTGCCGCCACGCCGTGACGTGGGTGGCGAGCAGGGATCCCAGGTCGCGCGCGCGGTGCAACCACCGTATGGCCTGCTCAGCCGGCTCCAGGCCGGCGGCGTCCCGACTGGTGAAGACGGTGACCACCTTCTCGAACGTCACGGCGCGGTCGGTGCCGAGATCGACGGCGATGTCGTGGCCGATCCACCCCTCGCGCTCCACGAGACGGCGGTGCAGGTCGAGTCTCGCCGCACCCCGCGCGGTCGTCCGGGCGGCCATGGCCACCCGGACGTGAGACTGGTTGGTCTGCACCTCGAGCAGGACGGAGTCGGCGGAGACCTCGGCCGTGCGGACGGCATGGAGGTGATCGCTTGCCAGCCTGCGGTACCGCTCGACGAGAGTGTTTCGGACATTGCCGTCGAGGGCCGAGCGCACCTCCAGGCGTCCGGACCAGTTCTCGGCCGCGAACGTGGTTTCCAGCACGCACACATGCTGCAGGCGCATGTGGACGAACCGGCGCTGGGTGACCGCGGTGACGCGGCCCCGCTCGTCGCGGAAGCGCATCCGCCGATGCAACGTGGCGTGCCGGAGGTCGAGCTCCTGGCGGTAGTCCAGAAGATCCACGCTCTCGATGTCGAACCACGGACCGGTGTCCATCCGGAAGGTCAGCAGAAGCCAGTTCGGCAGATTGACGAGACATTCGTTGTCGATTCGGGTGTCCGCCACCTCGCTGGTCCGGCGGTTGTAGATTCCGGCGGCGTAGGTGCCCGGGTAGTGGATGCCGTCCGCCGAGCCTTCGGGCGCGGAACCGCGGCTGGCCAGATAGCCGTTCCCCACGGTGCACAGCACCTCGCGCAGGCCCTCCTCGCGAGGATCGTAGCCCTCGTGACACCAGGCCCAGCCATCCATCGCTCTGTCCTCCACCACGTTCGCCCCCGCAACGAGGCGGCGATTCCGAACCTCATTCGATTTGCCGCCGGCAGCCCTCCACGGTCCAGTTTCGTCCAGGCTGCCGCCCCCGTACGCGGTTCTCGCAAGGCGAGTTCACGCCCGGTATTGTGAACCCTCGGGGATCAGGTGCGGGCCACGACCAGGTAGGTGAGGTAGGCCGCGTAGGCGAGGACGAAGAAGCCTCCTTCGGTTCGCGTCACCTTCCCTCGACCCGACCGGGGCCGGACGCCGGCGCTGGACCATGCGCTGGAAGGCGCCATTGAACGCGTTCCAGATCGCCTTCGAGGGCCGGCTCACCCCGGCCAACCACTGACCACCTCAACAACCAAGATCAGCCGTTAACTTGACACTCCCGATCAGGGTGCACGCGTCCAGCCCCTTTCGCGGAGGCGAACATGTCCAGGATGCGTAGCCCGGGCCGGGCGGGCACCTCCGCATGCCAGGCTTGGTTGAATCGGGCGCGCACGTCGGGGTCGGTGACGCGCTGGTAGCCGGGGAGCATGTAACGTTGGATCCCGGTCTTGCCTGGACGTGCACGTCGGCCATCTCGGCGAGGTCGATTCGGCGGGGATCGATGACGATGAGCCGGGCGCCGCGTAGCTGTCGTGGGTCATGCCCGGCCGGCATGGGTTTGTCACGCGCATCCTGTGGTGGCTGCCGCGCCATGCTTTAAGACTGCCGTACAGGCAAGCGCGAGGCGCTCGTTTCCTTGGCTTGGCCGCCCCCGGGTGAGCGTCCGGGGACGGGCCCGCTACCTGGTGCCGGCGTCCACCGCGGAGGTGTCGACGACCTGCTCGGTGGGCAGGCGCGGAGTGTGGGGTGGCGCGGCTTGCGCCCGGTCGGCGATCCCCAGGCGCATCGCCAAATACGGGAAGCCGAGCCCGGCCAGCATCTGGCGCAAGGTCTGCCGGGTGCCGTCCGTCTCCACCACACCGCTGAGCGGCACCATCGAGACGCCGAGCCGGGTGGCGGTCAGCCAGGCGGCGGAGAGCCCTTCACCGGCACGCAGCCAGCTTTCCGGCTCATCCTCGGTGTCCCAGAGGATCCCGTAGACGGCCGCGCGGTCGTGCCCGGGGCCAATCGGCAGAGTGCCGGTACGGCCGAAGTCCCGGCCCGGCACGGTGGTCTGCGGGGCCTGCTCGGGCAACACCTCGGGCGGCAGCCCGGTGCCGGCCGCGGCCCGGCTGGTCCAGTACGCGAGCTCCTCCCGCAGCTCCGGGCTCCTCCGCCGCGACCACCGCGGCCTGGGCCGCCACGGCGGCCAACTCCATCACCTGGTCGGAGCCGAGCAGTTGGAGTCGGGCGCCCTGCGCGCAGGTCGCCTTGACGATCTCGTCGAGCGTGGCGTTGGGCACCGGCTCGTCGCTGACCGGCCGCCGGTCCGTCTGCCGGACCCGCATGCACTGCACGAGGCGGGTCGCGTCCGCGTCGGCCGCGGTCTGCCGGAACCGGCTGAGCCGGGCGAGCAGCTCAAGCTGGTCCGGGTCGGGTAGCCGCTCCACCTGGGCGGCCCAACCCTCAGCGGCCAGCGCCACCCGCGCGTGGTGCAGCGCCAAGCCGCAGCTCAACGTCACCAGCCGATTCTCCGGATCGGTGGCGGCGAGTTGCGGCTCCTGCACCATCCGCAGCTCCAGCGCGTCGGGGAGAACCGTCCAGCGCCACGGCTGGCTGTTGTGCACCGACGGGGCGAGACCGGCTGTCGCGGCGGCCTGCGTGAGCGCGGTGGTCAGCGGGCGGTCCCTGGCCGGCGTCTCCTGGCTCATCGTCACGACCTTTCGTTTCCCCACATCGTGCCCCACTCCGGACGCGTCCCGGGTGGTGTTGCCGCTCCATCCTCCGGGATGCCGGTCAGCCCGGACACGGATTCCCCTCGACGGGGTCGTCCGGCCCGCAAAGGATCACGCCGGTTCCCGCTTGCGGCGAACTGTGCTGCTGAGACGATTCGCAGGTGGGAGCGGAACCGGACGAGTGCGTGCCGGAACGGCCGGTGCGGCGGCGCCGGGTGGACTGGCGGGAGTGGGCGCCGCTGACCCTGCTTACCCTGGCCGCGCTGCTGGGCGGCGGGCTGTGGCTGGCAGGGTTGCGGACGGCGGCCCAGCTGGTCTGGGCGGCGGTGACCCTGGCGGCGCTGGTGCCGGCCACCTGGGCGACGTTACGGCAGCTGTGGCGCCGGCAGTTCGGGGTGGACGTCATCGCGGTGCTGGCGCTGGTCGGCACGCTGCTGGTCCGCGAGTACCTGGCCGGCGCGGTGATCGCCGTGATGGTCGGCACCGGGCAGGCGCTGGAAGGCTACGCACAGCGCCGGGCCAGCCGTGACCTGCGCGCGTTGTTGGAACGGGCCCCCCGGGAGGCCCGGCGGTGCACTCCGGACGGCGCGATCGAGCTGGTGCCGCTGGACCAGGTGGCGGCGGGGGACCGACTGGTGGTGGGTCCCGGCGACGTGGTACCGGTGGACGGGACGGTCGAGGAGGCTGCGACGCTGGACGAGTCGGTTGTCACCGGCGAGTCGCAGCTGGTCACCCGCGCCGCGGGCGAGCAGGTCGCCAGCGGCGTAGTCAACGCCGGCGCTGGGTTCGGGCTGCGGGCGACGAAGAACGCGGCGGAGAGCACGTACGCCGGGATCGTCCGGCTGGCCGAAGAGGCCACCGCGCACAAGGCGCCGATGGTCCGGCTCGCCGACCGGTACGCCGCCGCGTTCGTGCCGTTCACTCTGCTGCTGGCCGGAACCGCCTGGCTGCTCACCGGCCAGTTCCTGCGGGCGGTGGCGGTGCTGGTGGTGGCTACCCCCTGCCCGCTGCTGCTGGCCACCCCGATCGCGATCGTCTCCGGACTGTCCCGGGTAGCCCGGCGCGGGGTACTGGTCCGCGACGGCGGGTCGCTGGAGCTGCTGGGCCGGGCCCGCACCCTACTGATTGACAAGACGGGCACACTCACCGCCGGCCGCCCCCGCGCGACCGAGACGGTGGTCGCACCGGGCGCCGACCGGGACGACGTGCTGCGGCTGGCCGCCTCCGTCGAGCAGCTCTCCCCGCACGTGCTGGCCGCCGCCCTCGTCCGCCAGGCCCACGAGCGGGGGCTGCGGTTGACCGAGCCGACGGATGTCACCGAGGAGCCGGGGCGCGGGGTGACCGGACGGGTGGACGGGCACCTGGTGCGGGTGGGCCAGCTCGCCGGTGAGCCGCCCGAGTGGGCGCAGCGGGTACGCGAGCGCGCCGAGCTGGCCGGCCGCTCCACTGTCTGGGTCAGCGACGACCGCGGCCCGCTCGGCGCGATCCTTCTCGAGGACCCGGTACGCCCTGACGCTCGGCGCACCGTGCGGCGGCTTCGAGAAGCCGGCCTCAGCCGGCTGATCATGGTCACCGGCGACCGGTCGCGTACCGCCCGGCAGGTGGCGCAGACCGTCGGCGTGGACGACGTGATCGCCCAGTGCTCGCCGCAGGAGAAGGTCGACCGGGTCAAGGAGGAGTCCGCTCGGGCGATCACCGTGATGGTCGGCGACGGCGTCAACGACGCCCCGGCACTGGCAGAGGCGCACGTCGGCGTGGCGATGGGCGCCACCGGGGCCACCGCGTCCGCCGACGTGGCCGACGCGGTGCTCACCGTCGACCGGCTGGACCGGCTCGCCGACGCCGTCGAGATCGCCCGGTACGCACGCCGAATCGCGGTACAGAGCGCCACCGTCGGCATGGGTCTCGCGGTGGTGGCGATGGTGGTCGCCGCCGCCGGCGGGCTGCCCCCGGTCGCCGGCGCGTTCCTCCAGGAGGGCATCGACGTGCTGGTCATCGTCAACGCGCTGCGAGCCCTCCGCGGCGGCCTGCGCCGCCGCGAGGTCCCGCCGGAGACCCGGGAACTGCTCGACCGGTACGCCGGCCAGCACGGCGGGGTACGGGATGTGCTGGCCCGGCTGCGGGACACCGCCGACCTGGTGGCGACCCGCCCCGACGCGCCGGAATGCGTACCGGCGCTACGTGAGGTGCACCGCCGGCTGGTCGACGAGGTGCTGCCGCACGAGGCGGCCGAGGAGCAGCAGCTCTACCCGGCGCTGGCCGGCCCGCTCGGCAGCGACGAGGCGACCTCGACCATGAGTCGGGAGCACGTGGAAATCAGCCGGCTGGTGGACCGCATCGGCGGCCAACTGGCCCAGCACCCGGCCGGCCGGCTGCGTCCCGACGAGCTGCCGGACCTTCTAGCCGCCCTGTACGGGCTGGACGCCGTGCTCCGCCTGCACCTAGTCCAGGAAGAGGAGGACTACTTCTCCCTCAACCCCGCTGACACCCCGCCACGGTAACTGGCATCGCTAATCCGCGTGCGCGTTCCGCCTCGGATTCGAACCATGCCGCCGGCACAGCAATCGGCTGCTGCCGTCGAGCCGGATCGACGCCGCGTGCCGCGGTGCGGGTTTGGTGGGCAAGATGAGCCAAGCCGCGGCTGCGAGAAGCTCGCCACCGGTCCCGGTCGAGTGCCACCGTCAAACCCTGACCGGCGGAGACATCGGACGGCTCCATGATGGTCGTCGTCCCAGCGGCCGATCAGCGCCCGGTTGCCCGTTACCTTTTTGATCGTCCCCAGCCGGGGACCCTCGGTCGCCTGGCCCGGTATGACTTCCTGCCCCTGTCGTTCGGATGATCCGGGGGGTGTTGTCGCCGGGTCGGGTGGCGTCGGCGGACCGCTGATAGGGACACGGCCACCCGTGTTGGGGTAGGTCTCTTCGTAACGTGGCTGCCGGCAGTCCGACGCCCTGACTGCGGCCGAGGCCCACGATGCGATGCGTGGAGGCGGGTCTGGTGCACGACGGATATGGCGTCTTCCTGGGCTTGGACGTCGGTAAAGAGGGCCACCACGCGGTCGGGTTGGCCCCAGACGGCAAGCGGCTGCACGACGCGCCGTTGCCGAATACCGAGGTCCGGCTGCGGCAGCTGTTCGACAAACTCGCCCGTCACGGGCGGATCCTGGTCGTGGTCGACCAGCCCGCCTCGATCGGCGCTTTGCCGGTCGCGGTGGCTCGGGCGGGCGGGCATCAGGTGGCCTACCTGCCTGGCCTGGCGATGCGCCGGATCGCAGATCTGCACCCTGGCTCGGCGAAGACCGACGCCCGCGACGCCTACGTCATCGCTGACGCGGCCCGCACTCTGCCGCACACGCTGCGGCGGGTCGACACCGGCGACGAGACCCTGGCCGAGCTGGAGGTCCTCGTCGGCTTCGACGACGACCTCGCCGGCGAAGCCACCCGCGTGTCCAACCGCATCCGGGGACTTCTCACCCAGATCCACCCCGCCCTGGAACGCATCCTCGGCCCGAAAGTGCAGCACAAAGCTGTGCTGGAGCTGCTCTCGCGCTGCGGCGGCCCGGTCGGCCTGCGCAAAGCCGGCCGCCGCAAACTCCTCTCGATCGCCACCGTCCACGCACCCCGCATGGGCGAACGGCTCGTCGAGCAGATCATGACCGCCCTCAACGAGCAGACCGTCACCGTCCCCGGCACGACAGCGGCAGAAACGACCCTGCCCCGCCTCGCCGACAGCCTCCGCGACGTCCTGCGACAACGCGACCACGTCGCCGGCGAGGTCGAGAGGATGCTTGATGCGCACCCTCTTGCCGGGGTCCTGACCTCGATGCCCGGCATCGGCGTCAGGACCGCCGCCCGGATCCTGCTCGAAGTCGGCGACGGCACCGCGTTCGCCACCCCCGGCCACCTCGCCGCCTACGCCGGCCTTGCCCCCGTCACCCGACGATCCGGAAGCAGCATCCGCGGCGAGCACCCACCCCGAGGCGGCAACAAGAACCTCAAACGCGCGTTCTTCCTCGCCGCGTTCGCAGCCCTCGCCGACCCCGTCAGCCGGGCCTACTACGACCGCAAACGCGCCGAAGGCAAACGCCACAACGCCGCCCTCATCTGCCTCGCCCGCCGCCGCTGCGACGTCCTATACGCCATGCTCCGCGACAAGATCCCCTACCAACCACGACCGACAGATCAGGCACCCGTCCCCGCTTGACGAAACCCATAGGGACACGTTACGCCAAACGGGCATCGCTCTATCGAACCAGCCTCTCCTCATCGCGGCAATCATCTGGCTCATGATCGGCAGGAGCAGCCCTTAGTTGCAGTTCGTCAGTGCGATCCCGCTGAGGATCGGCCGCCCGAGCCGAAACCCGGTCACGAGCTCCCCGGCCTCGGCGAGTGCCGTCACCTCGAACTCGCCACTGCGCGCCGCCGTCCAGAAGCCGTCGGCCTCCCCACTGGTGCCAGGAGGGAATGTCAACTCCATCTCGATCTGGACCGTATACGCGAGGTCGAGGTCATCCTCGCCGCCCGACGGTTCGCCCGGCACACCGTCGCGCCATTCGACCGCAGGGATGGCGAAGCGCCGGGCGAGCAGCAGCCGCGGCGGGCCGTCCGGCCATTCGGAGACACCGAACTCAAGAACCAGCGTGTCCGCTTCCACGTCACCCTCCCAGCGGTCGAAGAGACCGTCCAACGGGACCACGAGGAACGCCCGGAAGCCACGCCACGCGAGGCCCACGTCCCGGATACAATCCGGGTCGCCGCCCTCCGCCGCGAGCAGTCGGCGCAGTTCCTGCAGTCCGTCACGCCACGAGAGAGCTGTCATGACTGCATTTCATCACGCAGGCCATCATGATCGGCAGGACACGCCGCACGACCTGACCCTGCAGCAACCAGCCGACCGAGCGTCGGTCACGCGGTCCGCCAGATCGCCATGCCAAGAAAGCGACACGATCTTGAGAAGGGGCGACAGCAACCTGAGAAACCGAACGCTCTGCCCTGGCCAGAGACACGTCGGGCGATAAGACCGACGAGAACCTACATCATCTGTAGTTTCTCAACCTCGAGTCCCCCTCCACCGTGATGGTCTGTTTGGCGACGTCGAGGTCGCGGATGCGGCGCATCGCGTCAGGGAGAGCACGACCTGACGGCCGGAGGAGTCCGGGACGGCGCCGCCGCACAGCCCCGTGTTGCCGCCCTGTGGGACGACCGCGACGCCCGCCTCGCGGCACACCGTGACGACCGCGGCCACCTCCTCGGCGTTGCCCGGCCGCACGACGGCCGCAGCGGTTCCCGCGTACGCGTTGCGGCAGTCGGTGAGGTAGCCGGCCATGTCGTCCGGGTCGCTGATCACGCCGGAGGGCCCGACCACATGCCGCAGCCGGCCGATGAGGTCTGCGGTCACGAGGCCGCCGCTCCCTTCCCGTGGACCGTCGTGCTCACCCCGGCAGCAGCCCGAGTACCCGGCGGGCCCGCGTCACCTCCTCGCCGAGCCGGTCGGGGCCGAATTGCCGCACCGTCTGCGTCGACGGCGCGAGCCGGTCCAGCTGTGGCGCCCACTCCGGCATGCGCTGCGGAAAGCTCGCCGCGAGCACGTCGAGCATCGTCGACGCGGCGGTCGAGGCACCGGGCGAGGCGCCGAGCAGGGCGGCCAGGGAGCCCGCGGAGGTGACGATCTCGGTGCCGAAGCCGACCGTGCTGCGGCCGCCGGTCTTCTTGAGGACCTGAACTCGCTGCCCTGCGGTCATCAGCGTCCAGTCGTCCGCGCTCGCCGACGGCACGAACCGGCGCAGCGTGGCCGTTCGGGCATCCGCGGACTGGGTCACCTGCCGGATCAGGTAGGTCACCAGCGGGCGGTTGTCCCGCGCCGCGGCCATCAGGACCGGGAGGTTCCCGGGCCGGACCGATCGCACCAGGTCGGTCAGCCGGCCACGGGTGAGGAAGCGGGGCGAGAAGGCGGCGAACGGTCCGAAGAGCAGCGCCTCCTGTCCGTCCACCACCCGCAGGTCGAGATGCGGAACAGAGATGGGCGGGGCGCCCGGAGCCGAATGCCCGTACACCTTCCCCCGATGGGCCGCCACAAGCTCGGGCCGATCGGTCCGCAGGAACTGACCGCTGATCGGGAAGGCGCCGTACCGCCGGATCTCCGGGACCCGGGCCGACTGCAGCAGCGGCAGCGTCCCGCCCCCGGCCCCGACGAAGACGTATGGCGCCCGCAGCCGCCGGCGATGCCCCGTCCTGCGGTCGCGGACCTGCACCACCCAGGTCCGCCCATGCCGGCGCAGGGACGTGACCTCCTGGCGCGTTCGCACGACGCCGCCGCGCTGCTGCAGGGCCGACAGCAACTGCCGGGTGAGGACGCCGAAGTCGACGTCGGTCCCCTGCGCCGAGCGGGTGACCGCCACCGGTTCGTTCCCGTTCCGGCCCTCGAACATCAGCGGCAGCCACGAGGCGAGGACGTCGGGGTCCTCGCTGAACTCCAGGTCGGAGAAGAGCGGGTGGCCCCGCAAGGCCTCCCACCGGGCCCGCAGGTACGCCACGCCGTCCGCACCGCGGCCGAAGCCGAGGTGCGGGACCGAGTGGATGAACGCCTCGGGCGGCCCGAGCACCCCCCGCTCCACGAGACGGGCCCAGAACCCCAGAGATGAGACGAACTGCTCGCCGATCCGCACGGCGCTCGACACGTCCACCGTGCCGTCGGGCCTCCGCGGGGTGTAGTTGAACTCGCAGAGCCCGGCGTGGCCGGTACCGGCGTTGTTCCAGGCGCTGGAGCTCTCGAGCCCGGCCTCGTCGAGCCGCTCGACGACGGTGATCCGCCAGTCCGGCTGCACCTCGCTCAGCAGCACGCCCAGGGTGGCGCTCATGATCCCGCCGCCGACGAGGACGACGTCCCAGCCCTCGCTCGCACCGCTCCTCGACACGATCACACTCCCCACGCTAGGAGCCCACGACGATGCCTGTCCAAGTCTGCTCGGGCATGGGGTCGATATCCCCACGATATCGCGATCAGCCGAGCAGCACGGCGATCCCGACGAGCACGGGAACGGACAGGACGGTGGTGGAGTCTCTACGCGAGTTTGCATGCTGCCGAAGCTTCCGATCTTGGCTGTTTGGGCTGGTAGAGGGTCTTGTCGCGGATTGAGGTGGTATTCGCGACGAAGCCGCAGCTGGCGCAGGCCATGCTTGCCCGGGCGATGGACGCCGGGGTCCCAGCTCGGTGGGTCACCGCGAACGAGGCCTACGGCCAGGACTCGAAGTTCCGGACGTTCTGCGACCAGCGCCGGGTCGGCTACGTGGTGGCCGTGCTCCGCGACCAGCAGATAGGGCTGGGTGTGCACCGCCCGCGTCGACACCCTGGCCGGACAAGCCCCTGACGAGGCGTGGAAACGGCTCGGCCGGGGCCGGCTCGAAGGGGCCACGGCTGTACGACTGGGCCACGGCCGGCCTGCCCGACCTCGACGACAGCGGCCGCAGCCGATGGGTCCTGATCCGTCGCAGCATCGCCGCCCCCGGCGAGCTGGCGTTCTACCTGTGCGCCGGACCCGCCGGCACCACCATCACCACCTTGGTCGCCGGAGCCCGGTGGGCGATCGAGGAATGCTTGTGCGCCACGAGGCGCCTTGTCGTATTCCCAACGCAGTTGGGAGGAACTCGGAGGGAGGTTTCTGGGTCTGAATGACGTGATCTCAACAAGAAGGCGGTAGGTAGCGGTATTCGAAATGGGTGAGGTGGAGAGCGGCGCGGACGATGTCGCCGACCTGTCGTGGGATGGCTGTGCTGTGACGTAGGGTCCGCCAGCGGCCGACGAGAATCGCGAAGCCGCGTTCTCCGAGGCACCGCATCGATCGAAGGACGGCGTTGTAGGCGCGGTTGTCGACCGCGAGCCTGCGGCCGTCGGCAGGCTGCTTGTATGGAGCGTGGATGCCCTGGCCAGCGCCTTCGTAGCCCGAGTCGGCCAGAGTCGGCAACCCGAGTTCGGAGGCCGCCCAGTAGAGGGCGCCGGTGGCGTCCAACCGCTGGGCGCATGTCAGGTCGTGCAAATGTCCGGGCATCGCATCCGAGGTCCAGATCGGTAGCCCGTCGGGGCGCATGATCGCTTGGATGTTCGCGCCGAAGTCACGGTGTTTCCCGGAGTACCACGCGTCGATCGTGTCGTCCTTCACGGTGGCGATGGTCTCGGCGAGGCGGTCGGTGTCGAACAGCTTCCCGTCGAGGATCACGTGCGACCAGCCGTCGGCGGCGACCCGGGTCAGCGCGTCGTGCAGGGTGGGTGTCTGCGCCGCCAGGACCCGCACGGCCTCGGCGACGTACCGGTAGGCGGTCGCCCTCGACACGCCGAACCCCGCCCCGAGGGTGGTCTTGTCCTCACCCTTGCGAAACCACACCAACACCATGATCGCCTGGTAGAAGCACGTCAGCGCACGAGTTCCCGGGCGGGTGCCCACCGTGCGACGCTCGGCACGAAGCAGCCGCACCACGTGCTGTATGAGTTCCCTGGGAACGTCGAGCCTGGCAGGATAGGCGATCACGTGGAGCCCTCTCGAAGACTGGATCCTGTCGCAAGAACCTGTCTATCGATGGCTCCACGCCCATATCCAACACCGTCCGGTATGGACGTTACGCCCGTGTCATCCCCACACGGCCGCCGGACCTCGCTGAGATCACCTCAATGGCCCTCAGCCACCGCTTACTTTCCCCGCTGGCTGATGAAGAAGCCGTTCCAAGTTGCCATTCCGGACTCGACCGGGAAGGTGGAACTCGAGTAGCGAACCGGCCGGTCAACTCTATCACGTGCATCTCGGCGACCTTGTAAAGGAACAAATCTCTGGGTGTCCATTGTTGCGTCTCCGGTCATTTTCTGCGGTGCCTCCTGACTACCCGTGATGAGGTCACTTGATGCTGCAGGACTGCCGCCCCGGCAGAATCTTTGGGACGGGGGTGCCGGCGGGCTAGGGCGATTCAGGGCGCGGGCGTGGATTTTTCTGCGGCCGGAGGCTGCCGGGTAGAACACGCGGCGTGTGCTGCGGTGGTAGTGCGTGGGCCGGTGCAGGTGCAGCCGGCTGGGGTTCCCGAAGGTGGCTTGCAGGTCGCCGCGGTCGCGGCGAGGATCTCGGCGCGGAGCAGCGGCCAGAACTGCAGGCGTGGCAAGCAAACCACCTCCTCATTGTGATGGCGCTCCATGCCCACCTCCGTGGGCGCGCCAGGCCAGGGCCGAAGGTCCCGTGATCCCGGAGACTGTGTTAGCTGCCGATGGGGACGTGGCCAAGTTCGTACCACAGGTTGCGGATCGTCGGATATGGCTTGTCCGGTAGGGCTTGGAGGACGGCGATGATCTCGGGGCGGGCGTGGCTGCCGGCGGCGTGGGCGAGTATCCGGTCGCGGGTGGCGGGGCCGGTGGTGAAGGCTGCTTCGACGTGGACGGCCAGCTCGGTTCGTGTGACGGTCATCAGTGTTTTCTCGGCTCGCGTTGGGGGTGGGTGGGCTGAGGTTGGCGTGGCCTGCCGTACGAGGGTGGCCATGCCGGTTGGGTGCGGGCGGCTATGGGAGCCGGTGGGTGAGGGTGTCTAGTTCGGTCCACAGTTGGGCGGGCAGCTTGTCGCCGAAGCGGGTGAACCATTCGGTGATCTGCGGGATTTCCGCTCGCCACTCGTCGGCGTCGACGTGCAGCGCTGCGGCGAGGTCGGCGTCGGTGACCTCGAGGCCGTCGGTGTCGATCGTGGCCGGGTACGGCACGAGTCCGATCGGGGTGTCAACGGCGTCGGCGGTGCCCTCCAAACGCTCGATGACCCACTTGAGGACGCGGGAGTTCTCGCCGTATCCGGGCCACAGGAACCGGCCGTCGGCGCCTCGGCGGAACCAGTTCACCTGGAAGATCTTCGGCAGCATGGTCGGGTTGTCGGCCTGCTTGCCGATCGCCAGCCAGTGGCCGAGGTAGTCGCCGGCGTGGTAGCCGATGAACGGCAGCATCGCCATCGGATCGCGGCGGACGACGCCGACCTGGCCGACGGCGGCAGCGGTGGTCTCCGAGGAGAGGGTGGCGCCCATGAACACGCCGTGGTTCCAGTCCCGGGCCTGCGCGACAAGCGGGATAGTGGTCTTGCGGCGTCCGCCGAACAGGATCGCGGAGATCGGTACACCGCGCGGGTCGTCATACTCGGCCGCCAGGATGGGGCATTGCCTGATTGGCGTGCAGAATCGGCTGTTGGGGTGGCTGGAAAGCTTATCGGAGTCCGGCGTCCAGTCGTTGCCGTGCCAGTCGGTCAGATGCGCGGGCGGGGTGCCCATGCCTTCCCAGAACACGTCTCCGTCGTCGGTGAGCGCGACGTTGGTGAACAGCGAGTTGCCGCGTTCGAGGGTACGCATCGCGTTGGGGTTGGTCGCGTAGTCGGTGCCTGGTGCGACGCCGAAGAAACCATACTCGGGGTTGATTGCGTACAGGCGACCGTCGTCACCGAAGCGCATCCAGGCGATGTCATCGCCGAGGGTTTCGACGGTCCAACCGTCCATGGTGGGTTGCAGCATGGCCAGGTTGGTCTTGCCGCACGCGGACGGGAACGCTGCGGCGATGTAGTGCACGGCACCGCCGGGGCTGGTGAGTTTGAGGATCAGCATGTGCTCGGCGAGCCAACCCTCGTCGCGTCCCATGACCGACGCGATGCGAAGGCTGTAGCACTTCTTGCCCAGCAGCGAGTTGCCGCCGTACCCCGAGCCGTAGGACCAGATCTCACGGGCCTCCGGAAAGTGGGCGATGTATTTGGTGTCGTTGCACGGCCAGATCACGTCCGCCTGCCCGTCGGCCAGGGGTGCGCCGACCGAGTGCAGGGCAGGCACGAAGTCGGCGTCCTCGCCCATGACGTCCAGGACGGGGATGCCCACCCGGGTCATGATCTTCATCGACGCGGCGACGTACGCGGAGTCGGTGATCTCTACCCCGAACTTGGGGTCCTCGGCATCCAGAGGTCCCATGCAGAACGGGATGACGTACATGGTCCGTCCGGCCATGCAGCCGCGGTACAAGCCGGTCATGAGCTGCTTCATGTCGGCCGGGGCCATCCAGTTGTTGGTCGGTCCGGCGTCGGCCTCATCGGCGGAGCAGATAAATGTTTGCTGCTCCACCCGGGCCACATCCGACGGGTCGGTGCGAGCCCAGAACGAGTTGGGTTTCTTGGCCTCATCGAGCCGGACCAGGGTGCCCGCCTCGACCAGCTGGGCGGTCAGGCGCTGCCACTCCTCGTCGGATCCGTCGCACCATCGAACCTGCGCCGGGGTGGTCAGCTCGGCGACCTCCCGTACCCACGCAAGCAGCTTCGGGTGGGTGGTCGGGGCTGCATCAGGCGACATTGCCATGTCAGTCATCGGGCAAACCTTTCTCGTGCTGTTGTCCGCGGTGCCGGGCCTTACGCCGCTCGTTGATACCCGCTACCGGTTTGGCGCGCTTGGTCCAAGCCGCCCTCTGGTTGCGTCGTCCTGGGTGATGCAGCCGGTCAGGCCCGGCCGACAGCAGGTACAGCCGGCGGGACATCGCCACCGACAGGCCGATCAGCGCCTCCCGGTCGTCCTGGCGCAGCAGCCGGACGGCGCCTGAGGCGGCGGCGATGAGCATCAGCCCGTCGGCCGGCCACATCAGCGCGTACCGGCGGATGCGGATCACCACCTCGCCCAGGATCGGGTTGATCACCTCAGCGCTGTCGCCGTTGCGCAGCGCGCGCAGCAGCCCATGGTTCACGGCCAGGTAGGTGTCCCACGCCGCCCGCCGACCCGTATTGCTGTCCATCCTCGGTCACCTCGCTACCGGTGATCCGCGCCGCGTTGCCGACCAGCGGCCGTGGCGGCGCGGGGCACAGCAGCCCGGTGTGGTGCAATCGACGGCAGCCGCCCGCGCGCGCGGGCCCAGCCCCGCCTGACCACCGCGGCGGCATTCATGGGTGCACCGCCACGCCGGCCTCGTCAGCAGGGGCGTCGAGGAACTCGTTCGGCTCGTGAGGATCCGGGTCAGGAAGCTGCGGGCGGCGCCCGTCAGGTCGGCCACGTCCGGCCCGGCAAGACCACACCGGCCATCGGGCGACTTGTAGACGAGCCCAGCCCGGCGCAGCACCGCCAGCTGCTGCGACAGGCTCGACGCCTCCATCTCTCGCACCGGATGGCCCCGCCTGCGGAAGAACTCCGCCTTGCTCTGATGCAGCGCCACCAGCCCTCTCCTCGTCACGGCGTTATGACTTTGCTAATTGAACACCTTCGCAAGTCGGTAAATCGTTGACACTGATGGAATGTGAAACATCCCACGCACCCGGCACCCACTTGCTTCAGCCCGGAGACCAGCCCAACCCCGAAGCCTCCACGCCTCGACCTTCAACTGATCGGCCACGTACGCCGCGGGTGTTCGCCGCCGGCATGGTGCCCGCTGTTAATCGCCGGCAGGACGGCAGATGGGCGCCATGCCGTTCGGCGGACCTTCGCCACCGGCTGGTTAGTCCGAGCTCGACGCGCTTTTGCCGGCCGGGGAACGCCGAGGCTGCGGTGGCGGACGCCGCCCATGCACCGCCGCCTGTACCGCGGGTCGAGCAGTGCGGGCGGGCCAAGGCCATCGGCGGATGCGGGAGCCGGCGTCGACGGGCTGGAGCGGACGGGCCTGTCCGACAGCCCTGCCGTCGTCACGGGCGAATCCCCGACCGACTGCATGACGTGGATGGCGATCCGGCGGGAGCTTCAATCGCTGCAGTTCCTGACGCGGGACGCCGATCCCGCCGACCTCATCGCGGCGCGCATGCAGATGGCGCGGTCGTCGCGCTGGCAGACTCCGCGTTCGGCGCCAGCATGCCAGCGGTCACCGTTTCCGCCTGGGGGCGAGGGCCGCGCACGCTCTGTCAACCGCCGTCGCCGACGGGGAGGCGCAGATCGACCAGTTTAGGGGCGACACGGACCAGGCAGGACCCGCTGACGACGGCGCGCAGCGGGCTGCTACCAGCAGTTGCCCCTGGCGGTTTTCCCGTTTCGGCGACCGCCTGGCACGAGCCCGGTCGGCCCGGGGACAAGCCGTATGAGCCCACCGCCCTCAGCCAGCGCCACCCGGACAAGATCGAGGCCGCGGAGCTGTTGGTGGCCAGAGACCAGCAGCGCCTGGCGGGCAAGGCCAAATTCGTCCGGCAGCAGGCCCGGCTGGCCGAGGCACCGCCCCGCCGCACCGCGCGCGTAACCCCCGCCGGATCCTGACAGAGGCGGCCACGGCCTTGCTCACCAATCCGGCGCCCCGGCTCAAGCACGGCAAGCACGGCAGAATACGTGCGGGACTACAACACGCAGATCCCTGCCCGCAACCAGATTTTCTTGCCGATCGAGCTGCAGGACAACGCCTCCGACACCACCACGCTCATCCCGACATCAGACGTATTCAGCACAACGGCGCAGCAGCCGGACTCGATGTTGCCCCGCGTCGCACTGAAAGCCTTCCGGCCAAGCCGGCACGCCCACCCGGCCGTCGCAACAGCCGTCGTACACCCGGGTCACGACTTTCCACGCGACCACGACAAACACCAGGACACCGGGAAGAGAGAAGAGAATCCCCACGGACGCCGGACAAGTTAAAGACTAAGTTGCGAGCGGTCCACCACAACTCCACCCAGTTTCGACAAGCCACAAATAGGGCCGTCGGTGATGGTAGGGCGCCGTGCGCGGGGTGGGCGGGCGCCCCGCACCGGGGCGCCCGCCCGGGAACCGCCGACCGCATCGAGGGGGCGAAGGGATGGTCGGCGGAAGAACCGCGAGCCGCCGGTGACCTAAGGGGAGGTTGCACTGGCGGCGGGTACGGTGGCATGCAGGTCGCGCAGCAGGTCAGCCTGTCCGGCCAGCACCTCGGACAGGATCCGGCGCGCCGCAGTCAGCAGCTCGGCCACGTGCGGACTGGTCAGGGCGTAGTACACGGTGGATCCCTCCTTGCGCGAGACCACCAGGTTGGCCCGGCGCAGCACCGCCAGCTGCTGCGACAGGTGCGCCGGCTCGATGCCCACCTCGGGCAGCATTTCGCCGACCGAGTGTTCCCGGTCGCTGAGCAGCTCCAGCACTCGGATGCGGGCAGGATGTCCCAGCGTCTTGAAGAAGTCTGCCTTCAGTTGGTACAGGGGCCTGCTCACCGCCACCACCTTACTCATCGATCCAGCCTTCATCGCCGGCGTGCTCGGCCGCGTGGTGCCGGGACGCCTCGACAGCGGCGACCGCGGCGGCCACCGTCGGCACCACCTGCGGGTCGAGCACGTCGGGCAGCAGCCGGCGCGGGCCGAGCAGTTCCTTGCCGACCAGGCCGGCGAGCACGTCCGCGGCGGCCAGCAGCATCGCTGTGGTGATCCGCGGCGCCCGGGCGTTGAGCGCCCCGCGGAACACGCCGGGAAACACGAGCGCGTTGCTGATGTGGTTAGGGTAGTCGCAGCGTCCGGTGGCGATCACCGGGTCGAGCCCGGCGAGCATCTCCGGGCGGATCTCCGGCTCAGGATTCGCCAGCGCGAACACCACCGGCCGCAGCGCCATTTCGGCCACCATCTGCGAGCTCAGCAGCCCACCGCGGCTGACTCCGACGACAGCGTCCGCGCCGACCAACGCGTGCGCCAGCCCGCTGCGGATTCGACGCGGATTGGTGTGCTCGGCCAGCCACACCTTGTGCGCCGGCAATTCGTCGAGGTGCGGGCCGAGCACACCCTGACGTGCCCACACCGTCACGTCGCTCGCGCCGGCACGCAGCAGCAGCCGGGCCACCGCCGTGCCGGCGGCGCCGGCACCCATCACCACGATGCGCGCGGTTTCCAGCTGTTTACCGACCACGCGGAGCGCGTTGCGCAGCCCGGCCAGCACCACCACCGCGGTGCCGTGCTGATCGTCGTGGAACACCGGGATGTCGAGCACGTCCTGCAGGCGCCGCTCGATGTCGAAGCAGGCCGGCGCGGCGATGTCCGCCAGATTGATCCCGCCGAACGTCGGCGCGAGGGTACGCACCGCCGCGACCACCTTGTCGGGGTCGCCGGCGTCGAGGCAGATCGGCACCGCGTCGATGTCGGCTAGCTGCGCGAACAGCGCGGCCTTACCCTCCATCACCGGCAATGCCGCCAGCGGCCCCACATCCCCCAGCCCCAGGACTGCGGTGCCGTCGGAGACCACCGCCACCCGGTTCGGCCGGCCCGTCACCTCCACCGCCGCCGCGGGACGCGCCGCGATGGCGGCGGCGAGGCGACCCACGCCCGGCGTGTACACCAGTGCCAAATCCTCCGCCGAGCGCACCGGCAGCCGAGGCCGCACCTGCACCCGTCCACCCGCTGACACCATCCACAGCCGGTCCACCCAGCCGATAACTCGACGTCGCCGGCCCGCCGCCTGCCGCACCCGCCGCAACGCGTCCTCACCGTCGACCTGCACCAGCAGCCGCTGCTGACCAGCCACGTGCCACGGCAGCACCGACACGCCCCAGCCCGGCTCGAGGAAGTCCAGCAGCGACACGGCAGCCTCTTGCGTGTCGGCACGCACCGTAAGTACCGCGGCGAACGCCGGATCGCCCCCCGGGCGCCGCTGACCCTCCACTGCTGCTTCCATCAATTGCGCAGTTTAGCAACAGCACGACGGCTGGGGGTACCCACCCTTTCGGTGATGTTCGACGTGCGATGTCAACATCAATAAACGTCGGTATACGCGGCTTTCAGGGCGTCTGGGTTTTCGGGCCACGAGGTGCGCTTGTCCGACCTGTCGGGCGGAAGGGTTCCATGCCCCGGGGGTGAGCCGTGCGGGACTTCTTGAGCACGTCGAGTGCCTTCGCCGCCGCGCTGATCCGCGCCGCCAGCGCCGGCCGCGCTCGCCGTACCGCGGCGGCTGTCCGACGGGTCCTATGGCAGGGTGCGCGACCTGTGTTGCGACCTATCGGACGTGCCCGTTGACCGGTGAGCGTATGTGCCGCCGGCTCGCCCCGGCGGCCGGCGCGCGGGCCGCCCACGGTGACTGCGCTCTCACGACGAGCCCGTCGCCCTTGCCTCTGGCCGTGTCGCGCCCGTCCCCGCCGTTCAGGGAGCGCCGCCCGGAGCTACGGGTTTCTGCGCTCGCCAGAGCCGCTGGCGCCATGGGCGGTCAGGGACGAGTCGCGCACCGGCCGACATCCTGGCCGGCGATGAGCGAGAACCACACATCCTTGCCGGGCCGGCCGATCGCCGGATGCCAGCCGAAGCGGTCCGTCATCGCATTGACGACGCGCAGTCCCCGTCCGCCGTCGGCCTTCGTGAGGTTCACGTCCGGCGCGGCGGTGTCCATGGCGCTGGCGCAGTCTCCCACGCTGACAGTTAGGATCCGTGCCCCGCGTCGATCGCGCCGCACCCGTAGCGTCACACTGAACGTGTCGCTGTCGGTGTGGCGAATGCTGTTGGTGACCAGTTCCGTCAGGGCCAGCACCGCCTGATCGATCCGACCGTCCAACCGCCACTCGGTTAGGACAGCGCGTAGCCAGTGACGTGCGGCGAACGTCTGCGACGGATGCGCCGGAAACGACCGCTGGCTGTGCCGCAGCATCAGACTCAGCGTCCGACCAGCCGGCACACGGCCGTATCGATCCGCGAACCTGCCCAGCAAACCCTGCACGGCGAGGTCCGCGGACGGATACGTCGGCGTCTTCCCGACGGTCGCCAATGCGAAGCCTGCGGGGCTGGCACACACCGCGACCGACGCCTGCGACGCTGATCCCGTCCGCTGTGCCAGCGTCTGCAAACCCTCGGATGTCCATCCCCGCAGACCGCCGAGGTCGACGACGACGCCGTCGCGGTAGCCACCCATCCTGTCGATCTTCCCCACGAGGCGATGCGCCGCGCCGCCATCCAATCCGCCGTCCAACGCAAGCACGACACAGCCGCGTGAGCTGCTGGTGTCGCCGAGCCCGCCCAAGCGTCGGACAACTTCCACCACTGCCGTCCGTGAGCCTGCGGACGGCAGTGCAAACTTCCAAGTATTCATGATTGCTAACATTAGCAAGTGGATGAGGCTGCCGGGACGGGCGGTATTAGCGAGGTGACTCATCCGGCCCTGCTTGGGTCGGTGAGCGCGCGGATCTGAGCCAGCAGCCGAAACCACCTGCCGGGCGTGGCCCGGAGCGGCGCCGACGACGCGGCGGTGGTCTGCCACCACCCGTCCGCTCCGCCAGAAACAGCCGACCGCGCAGCGACCGCGACATCACCCCTCGGCAGCACCGGGTCCCGCACGCCGCGCGGCAGGCCGGACCGAAGATTTTAGTGCTCAGCGGTCCGTCGTGTGCCGGTGTAGTACTCGAACAACAATCCGGCGGCAGCCAGGATCACGGCAACCGCGCCGACGCCCATCAGCCACGCCTGCCACAACGCCAAGCCCAACCCCGCCACGGCACAGGCCGCCGCCAGGCCGAACGGCCAATAGCTGCCAGGGCTGAAGAACCCCACCTCGCCGGCGCCGTCGGCGACCTCCGCGTCGGCCCGGTCCTCCGGGCGGGGTGCGATCCGGCGAGCGACGAAGCCGAAGTACAGGCCGCACATCGCGCACAGTGCGCAGGACAGCAGCAACGCAGTCGCTCCAGCCCACTCGGGGTGCCCGTAGACCTGCGTCGTCCAAGCGATGTAGACGGCCCCGAACAGCGCGAAGACCACCGCGACCAAACTGAAGATTCTCGATTCGGTCCTCACCATCAACCCCCTTCGGATGCCGCAGCCCGTCCCAGGCGTCCTGCGCCCGCTGGCCGCCCCGTCACCAATCAGTTGCCTAATTTAGCAGATGCTTATCTAGCAGAAAATGCATCCCTTGGGCCGCGATCTGCCTCCGACCGCCGGGCGCGCCGCGAATACCTGAGAAGCTGTCGCAGCCCCCGCACGAAGGAGCCTCATATAGGTCCTGTTCCGGACGACGGTTCCGGCAGACTGACCGATGCTCCTCGGCTTCCTCGTCACCCTGGAGCGCATCAGCCATGACATCCCGCTGCGCGGCGACGCCGTCACGCCGCCGGGCGAACGCGGAGAGGGTCGTCACCACCCCCAGGCAGACGCCAAGGTGGCCGGCCTGCCCCGCGCCACGGCGGTAGGCCATAGCCGTCGTTTCCGACTGCCAGCCCGAAAATTGCTTCGGTCTCTTCCCCTGCCGCCCCACCGCGCATGCCCACACCGTGGGCTTCTCCTCGAGGTCGGCGCCACCAACCGCCACTGCTGGCCCATCTACGCGCCTGTCTCGACCTGCTCGTGTCACTGGGCTGGTTAAACGGGGTCCCTGTGGTGCCGGCCGGCTCGTTCGGTGAGGGAGGAGCTCTTGGCTAGAGTTACCCACATGGTGGGGGCGCGTGCGGGCAGAGCAGGCAGCCGCCCTGTCATAAGAAAGGACGGTTGAACCGACCCGCGCTTGTGGTAACCCGGCACCGGGAGACCGACCACCTACTACGGCTAGAGGTCGTGGGGGAGATCGACATGGCCACCGCCGACCACGTCTACGCCGTGGTCGAGGCAACGCTTGCGGCTGACCACCCCACCCAACTCGTCATAGACCTGACCGCGGTGACCTTCCTCGACTGCGCCGGTATCCGAGCTTTGATCTCCGCACAACGCGCCGCCAGCGACCGTGCCACTAACCTGCGGGTCGTTGGGGCCTCACGACACATTCAGCGAGTACTTCACCTCACCGGCGTGCAGGATCTGCTCGCCGGCACCAACCCAGAGCTTTAGGTCAACCCCGTGCACCGCCGACTGCAGAAGACTGCCGCAACAGGTGGACGATCTTGTACGCGGCGGGCCGCCAGTCCCTCACGATGACGAGACTGCACCCGTCCTTGACCGCAGAGGTAGAACAGACTCCCGACCTCGGTGTTTCCGGTGGCAGCGGCGGATGCAAACCAGCTGCACCGATGCGTGCGGCAGGGGAGCGCGTGACCCCATGCCGCTCCCACCGTGGTCCGGTAGGTATTCGCGCTGATGCTGGCGCTCGGCTGGCAAGTGCGCCGCGCCGGCAGTGCTGGTCTGGGCTTGGACAGCGGTCCCGCCACCTCGCCCCGGTAATGGGCGAAGGTCCTGTTCGTCGTCGCGCTGCTGCAGGGCTTCATCGGCCCCGTTGCCCTTGGCGGGACTCGCCCTGATCCGATTCCTCGACCGCCCCGCCGTCGGCGTGCCGGTTGCGACTGCGGGGTTGTCACGACTCTGGCCGCGCAGTTGCAGATGGAAGGCGCCTGGCGCATCGGGGTGAACCCGCGTCCTGATCACCGGCGGCACGTCCGTGGTGGTGCGCAATCCACTTTCCACCGCCTTACCCGGGGTGGCGAGGATCACTGCGAGCGGGGTCAACGACTTCGACAATATGAAGAGGTATTCAATTGCCGAGTTGTTGGTCGGGACTGGGAGGGCGTGTGGCGGTGCTGTTGTACCAGAGGAAGGCGGAGTTCTTCCGCACGCTCGGGCATCCGGTGCGTATCCGGGTGCTGGAGTTGCTCGGCGAGGGTCCGATGACGGTGCGGGATCTGCTTGCCGACGTGGACATTGAGGCGTCGAGCCTGTCTCAGCAACTGTCGGTGCTGCGTCGGGCGGGGATCGTCACGTCCAGGCGGGATGGGTCGGCGGTCGTCTACGCCCTCGCGGGACCGGACGTGGCGGATCTGATGGGGGCGGCCCGCCGCTTCCTCACCGAAATGCTGGCAGGCCAGGCTGAGCTGCTGGAGACCCTCCGGGCAGACCAGGCCCACGCCGACGACCAGTCGATCCGGGTCCCGCGGTGAGCGCTGCGATGCTCGCCCGCTCGACCTGGCACCGGGTAGTTTCACTCCTGCCGACGGGTGCTGATGTCGCGGCGATGCGGAGGGCCCCCCGCCGTGACCTCGTCGCTGGGCTCACGGTTGCGGTGGTCGCGCTGCCGTTGGCGCTGGGGTTCGGGGTGTCGTCCGGCCTGGGGGCGGCCGCAGGTCTGGCGACAGCGATCGTGGCCGGAATCCTCGCCGCGCTGTTCGGCGGCTCCAACCTGCAGGTGTCTGGGCCCACCGGGGCGATGACGGTAGTGCTGGTGCCGATCGTGGCCCGGTACGGACCTGGCGGTGTGCTCACCGTCGGTGCGCTGGCGGGACTGGTTCTGCTGGCTCTGGCCCTGCTCCGCGCCGGACGATACGTGCGTTACGTGCCGGCGCCGGTGGTGGAGGGCTTCACCGTGGGCATCGCCGCGGTGATCTTCCTGCAACAGGTACCCGCCGCGTTGGGTGTGCCGAACCCGGACGGCGACAAGGTCACGACGGTGGCCTGGCGCGCGGTGGTCGAGTTCGCCGGCCACCCGCACTGGTCCGCGTTGGCGTTGGCGCTCGGGGTGGCGGCGGTGACGGTGGCCGGTGCGCGCTGGCGCCCCACGGTGCCGTTCTCGCTGATCACGGTGGCCGCGGCTACCGTGATCGGGCAACTGTTGTCGCTTGACGCCACCCGCATCGGTGTCCTGCCGGCCACCCTTCCCGCCCCCTCGCTGGACTTCCTGAACCTGGCTGCCGTGCCGACGTTGTTCACCTCGGCGCTGGCGGTTGCCGCGCTGGCGGCGCTGGAGAGTCTGCTGTCGGCGACCGTCGCCGACGGTATGACCGTCAACCAGCGCCACGACCCGGATCGGGAACTGTTCGGTCAGGGGTTGGCGAACCTGGTGAGCCCGCTCTTCGGCGGCGTGCCGGCGACGGCGGCGATCGCCCGTACTGCGGTCAACGTCCGCTCCGGCGCCCAGTCGCGTCTCGCCTCGCTGACCCACGCCGTCGCGCTGGCGGTGATCATGCTGGTCGCCGCCCCGCTGGTGGCCTACATTCCGGTCGCCGCGCTGGCCGGGGTGCTGCTGGCCACGGCTGTCCGCATGGTGGAGGTGGGTTCGCTGGCCGCGCTGGCCCGCTCGACCCGCTCCGACGCTCTCATCATGGCTCTGACCGCGATCGCCACGCTCGCCCTGGATTTGATCGCCGCGGTCGGAATCGGTCTCGTTCTCGCTGCCGCCCTGGCCATCCGCAAGATCGCGCGTGCGGCCCGGCTGGAGGAGGTCCCACTCGACATCGCCGATCATCACGTCGAGGAGGCCGCACTGCTCAGCGAGCACATCGTGGCCTACCGCTTGGACGGGCCGTTGTTCTTCGCCGCCGCCCACCGGTTCCTGCTCGAGTTGTCCGAGGTGGCCGATGTGCGGGTGATGATCCTGCGAATGTCCAGGGTGTCGACGATTGACGGCACCGGCGGGCTTGTGCTGCGCGACGCGATCGAACGGCTCGAGCGCCGGGGCATCACGGTCTATGTCTCCGGTATCCAGGCGGGACACGAGAAGACCCTTGCCGCGGTCGGAGTGCTCGACAGGCTCCGCGCCGCAGGCCGCGTCTTCCCCGATACACCCGAGGCGATCACCGCGGCCCGAGCCCATTTGCGCCACACGGGCGTCCTGCCCGCTGCTGGGCGGGCCGTGTTCGACCCGGCCGGGCAGCCGGGACGGTAGCGAGATCGCCAGGAAGGCGGGTAGCGATGGAACCGTCCCGGCGCGCGGCGTGGGATGCCTATCTGACATTGCGGGTCGGCGTCCTGCCGGAACTTGACGCCCTGCCCGTGCGCGACCATAGGTGTCGGGGTACTCGTTGGAGTGCAGAGGTGAGTACGGCTGATCTTGCAGAGGTCAGGTGTCGTGGTGGGCGCCTTGTTCGTCACGGTGGGTTGCGTTTTGCAGGCGCAGGCGGGTGAGGCCGAGCAT